>DATKWL010000025.1:0-35808 GCA_035529555.1 Dehalococcoidia bacterium
AAGGTGCCAGTGAATGGCGCATCGTTTATGTTTATCGCCTCAATCGAGCAGTTGGATAGAGTGGGGCCGTTAATATCTATGACATTCTCAGCGTAAGCAAAGCCGGAGTCAGAGAATCCGTTTCCAATGAAATGGTAGCCGCTGCCATTGGCGTCTATGGTGATTTTTCCACGCACGAGGCGGATTGTGCTCAGCTTTCTTGCTGTGGCGATGGCCTTAGTATCAGCCCAGTTGTTTGATGGAGACCCTGGCGTGCCGATAGGATAGTCAGTGCCGGCAACGCCGTTAACCGAATCTACATAGACGCCATCTACCGCTTGGCTAACAGATTTGCGGTAGTCGTTTATAGTGACCACCCCGCCTGCCAAGT
Source organism: Dehalococcoidia bacterium (assembly GCA_035529555.1). Taxonomy (GTDB): domain Bacteria; phylum Chloroflexota; class Dehalococcoidia; order SZUA-161; family SZUA-161; genus VGNW01. The sequence continues at coordinate 371 of DATKWL010000025.1, forward strand.
CTACTAGCTCACAGTCGCCGTAAAGGGTAATCGTGCCACCAGTGCAGGTGGCAGCTATCGTAAGAGTGCCCCCGGAGAGGTCGATTATGGCAGTAGCCCCGGCAACCATCTGTTTTACTGTAAGCGAGCCTCTGCTGACTACCCGCTGCGTTACTGAAGTTGCAGACGATATCAGGTCAAGGTCTGGATTAGGCTGCGTGAAACTGATAGCGCCACCCGTCAAGGAGACTTTATTCTGCAGCTTGCCGCCTATCTTGCAACTCCCGCTGATAGCGATGGTACCGTTGTTTACTAGGTCTATTCCAACGTGGCAGTCGCCATGAATGATGAGTGAACCTGCCGGGAGATTTTGCGTAACGGTACAGCCGGCATCAAGATTACCCTCAACGGTGATGCTCTCTGCACCATTTGTCATGGGACCATCGCCTATCTGACAATTACCTTTAATAACGATTATGCCGTTATTATTCAGGAGGCTACCTATCTGGCAGTTGCCATAAATAGCGAGTTCGCCACCAGCGGCAATATTCAAGTTGGTGCCTATGTGACAGTCACCGTTGACGTAAAAGGTGCCTGCACCGGTCTGACTGATGTTGGAGCTTGTATGGCAGTTACCGTCTATATAAATATCGCCTGTGGCATTGCCGATTGATTCTGCTTCGACGTTACCATGAACGGTAATATCGCCACTGGCATTGTTAACTATACTGCCGCCCATCACATGTAGGTCACCATGGATTGTTATGGCGCCACCAAGAAGCTGAGTAATGCCGGACGCGATTTGGCAGTCGCCTTTAATAGTGATATAACCTGATGCGGTATTGCTAAGTATGCTACCTACCTGACAATTCCCGATTATTGTGATGTCGCCTGTATCGGTCACGGCGAGACCGGTGCCCGTCTGGCAGTCGCCATAGATGTAGATGGAGCCTGTGGTATTTGATATGGGCCCGCTATAGACGTGGCAGTCGCCATAGATTCTGATGGAGCCTATGTCAGTCTGGGAGATGCCGGTATCCCTTACATCGAGATTACCATAGATGTATATGTTCCCTTCTGTATTGGTCAACCCACGCATCTGGCAGTCGCCATAGATGTAGATGTTGCCTGTGGTATTGTCTAGCCGCCCAAGGAACTCGCAATTGTAGCAATTGATGATACCAAAAGGAGGATTGGTTACTCCACCGGCACCAAACCTACACCCGTGATAGTTGCTTCCCCCCACAGTATGAGCGATGATAGTCGCAATATCACAGTCCCAGAACTCTGAGACGCTGACCAGGTTTGAACCGGTTGTATCCGTTATTCTCAGATTGATGAACGTGCAGTTAATAACCTGACCGTTGAAGTCCACAAGTGGGCTTAGTGCCCCTTCCTCCCCTTCGCCAATAAAAAGCACGTCTGCAAGCGCCCCTGTGAATTGTAGTGTCGTCCCGGGGTTTCTCAGCACTACTTTATCTAAGTTGCGGGCAGCAAGAATCGCTAGAAGGTCGGCCTCATTATCTACGGGCATTCCAGGCGTACCAATCGGATAAGCAGTTCCCGCCACACCGTTGACTGAATCGAAATAGACGCCATCAGCGGCCTGAAGTGCGGAATCCGCCGCACTCTTTTGTATCGTGTAGTCGTTGATGGTTGCTCCACCTGTATTATTAACTACGCGAGCATTTCCATAAATGTTAATAATACCTGCAACGCATGAAGCAGCGATGGTTAAATCAAGGCCATTTCCTACAATGTCGCTGTTAGACAAGGCAGCGCAGTTTGTGAGAGTAACATGGCCTCCAAGACAGTTTACCCCAACACAGTTCGTTATATTTATGGTCGCATAAAGCTCATTACACTCAATGTACATGCGAGAGGTACCGCAAGTTATACCTGTTGAAATATCTATATAGCCACACTTTACGAATCTTACCAATGTTGTCAGATTGCTTATTGTGTCTGCTTCTACATGCCCGCATCGTGAGAATACTGCTATGGCAAGGACACCAGTATAGGTTATTGCGCCACCTACGAATATGTGGTCACAATCATGGAAGCTGCCGCAGTCGGTCATCGCCCCGCCTACGCTGATATGCCTGCCGCCGCTGATGTAATAACATCTTGTCATCGTGGTGGCAGATATATCAACGCAGCTAATAATCCAAGAGCAGTCGGTCATTGTTGTTGCGGAAACCATGCCACAGTTGAAAAACCCCCGGTTGTTATTCATCGGCATAGTATTGACATAGCTGCAACCGATGAAGTAAGCGCAATCATGGGCTATCTTAACGTTAATATTAGCGCAATTTAAGAAATAGCCGCATGTATCCAAAGTGCCAGTGAATGGCGCATCGTTTATGTTTATTGCCTCAAACGAGCAGTTGGATAGAGTGTGGCCGTTAATATCTATGGCATTCTCAGCGTAAGCAAAGCCGGAGTCAGAGAATCCGTTTCCAATGAAATGGTAGCCGCTGCCATTGGCGTCTATGGTGATTTTTCCATGCACGAGGCGGATTGTGCTCAGCTTTCTTGCTGCGGCAATCGCCTTGGTATCAACCCAGTTGTTTGATGGAGACCCTGGCGTGCCTACAGGCCACGCCGTACCAGCGGCTCCACCGATAGAGTCGAAATAAACAGCATCCAGCGCATCTTCAATATCGGCAGTGGTTGCTCCCTTCTTGAGGGTAATAATCTTGTAATCTACACCCGCGGGAATAGGAGCAGCAATCCCTTTGTATGCGTGGTCAAGAGTTACCTCTCCGGTGACGTTGTTGAAGGCAGTGATATAAAACGATTCCACCTTCACTGACTGCCCTGGGTAGACGATAGCGAACATACCCACGTAGCTGATGCCAGCCCCAGCAAGCGCAACGTCTTTGAGGCTATCTCCAGCCCCCGCCCCAGCAGCACTCGTTATCCCTTCAGCAACTATCAGGCTCTGAAATAGAGATACTAACTCACTCGCAGGTGGTCTTTCTGCCATAAATGCACCTCACGGACCGTAGGTTATAGTCACCTTAATGTTTGTTACCGGACGTACCGCATCGAGATTTTCGATACGCACCTTTAGAATATATGGGTGAGTTTCGTAATCCTTTGTCTGCCTCACAGTTGCGCCTGCAATAAATCCACCCACATTCCAGGCATCCCAATCAACGGTGTCATAGCTTACTCCGTCATAAGAGGAGAGAACATGCACCTTAATTCCTGCTGTAGCGAGAGCGTGATATGCTGCTTCTACGGTTACAGCTAGACGCTCTGGATTATTATGTAGGTCGACTGCCGTGCAATCTACGAGTGCCGTCGTAGCAAGAGCAACTAGATTTGCTACGTCTAGCACCTCTTGAATGGTTTTTTCAGGCGCAATGGGCATTGAATAATCGGGAGATCCGATACCTCTGGGAACAACCGAATAAACTTGCTCTGTCATCTATCTCTCCTCAAGGGTGATTGTCACGGTTATAGTATGTGCCCAGACAGCATCCGCATTAGCGATGTCTACCCATACATCAATCCCACTGTCAACGTCTTGCCCTTCGCCGAACTTATAGGCAAGGGTAACATTGTTAAGTGAAATGTAATTATATCTGGGGAGCACTCTCTCACTACCCCTGTTTACCGCGACATCGACCAGGCCATTGCATCCCAGGGGCCAGTGAATGACCACTTCGGTCACCCTGGCGCTAAACTGCGGTCTTTCAAATATCCGTACTCCCGTAGCAGCGGGCACCGTCCTGCTAAATAGGATAACCTCAGACTTTTTTTCTACGCCCCCACCTGGTAATTGTTCTAAGAGCTTGCCTATGTTCTCCAGCCCCTCTAAAACAGCAGCCAATATATCAGCATTTTTCTGCAAGATATCCTGGCTTGTTTCCTCGATCGCCGCGAGCAAGTTCAGTAGAGCTTCATTATCAGTGCCAGGCTGCGCTTTGGCCCTCTGTGTAGCCAGCAATACTGCCACTGCACCAAGGCCCGCACCGACGGCTACTTTCCCGGCATCACTGGTTTTATCCTCAGCCATATCGACCTCCGTTTATAAGAAAGGGCTCGCCTCATGCTAAGGCAAGCCCTTTCGTTCCCTCAGCCTTTAGCCATATAAGGCGTTTGGCGTCTTGCTAGATAGACAACGGTTTTCTTGGTTGCTTACTCAAGTTGTAGCCAGTAGAACTGGTCGCCATCGGCAGGTGCAGCAGTTCTTGGTAACAGATAGCCGGCATACTGTGCCCCTAGGCCTGCACTGGCATCTCCGAAAGGCCACAAGTTACCCGACTGTGCGAACCACAGAGGCCTTCTATCAGCAACGATTCCAGGGACAGTACCATCGGCTACACCATAGCATGGTCCGGCCCTTTGACCCCAGAAGAAGTTATTGATAGGTACGGCAACTGGGGGGACGCAGACTACAGTGTTAAATCCTGCAGGCATTCCAGGTGAACCTGGTGCTCTGACGTTGCTAAATACGTTGGGGTAGCCAGTGATAGCGGTGCCAGCGGCTGCAACCTGTTCAATTGGCCTGTCTAAAGTTAGAGTAGTGACCCCAGCAGCGGTGGCAGTGTTGCTTAATATCCTGTACCACTGCATATTCACAGTGAAAATCACCAACCACCCGCCCGCATACGCATTCGCTACGCAGACTCCCTCGGGAACCACTATGGTACGAGAGCCAGCGACCGCTCCCGCCACCCCCAAGACGCCGTTTATCGGCCACTGAGTGAAGTTGAAGCAGCCGATGTTTCTCTCAAGGGCGGTCTGCCCAAAACAATATCTGAAAGTCCTCTCGTCAATAACCATGCGAGAGCCGAGTGTATAGTTTGGCACTAAGGAGAGTTCCCAGTATTGCTGCTCTGCGCCAGTCAAGTTCACGCATGGTCCCATTATTCGACCCGGCAACTGCGATAGCGGGTCGGTTTGTAGTGGCCCCAGGTCACCCTGAATCCTTCGTCCTAGAATGTAACCTATTTTCTTCGTCGTCATTTCCTTCTCCTTCTTGTGTCACTTCCCTTTATGTAGGGCTTACTTACTCATATCGGCGTGACACGACCTAGTTAGTTGCGCCCTACCGCAACCGGGCTCTTCATTCCCCTCCTTCTCCCCCTTATGTCGGGACATCCACATATCGCACAATTAAGTCAATCGTTCCGGCAGCGCTGCAAACAGCGCGCAGGAAACTCTGCGTCAGCGCCGTGCCCCCGCCGCCCTCGATGATATATAAGGGCAGGGCGTCCTCTTCGATGGGGCCATCCGGCTTGGGCAGATAATCGTTAATCAGGGAAAAGCTGAATCGGTCAATCGTCGTTGTAGCACCGGCGCCATTCTCACGCTTGCCCAGCGTAAGCAAGTTCACTCCTGCGAAGAGGTTCTGCGCCTCTATCTGCAGGATATGCCGGCGCATATTCCGCGTGACCTCTGTCCCGATATCAGCGTCCACATTGGTTACAGAGGCATAAATTGTCTTGATGTCTTCGGCTTTCCAACTCATGGCTGCTCCTCCATAACCTTCTTGGCGTAATCGAGCAACGATGTGCCCACCAGGTCGCTAAGCCACTTGGGAATCGCGGTCGGGCTCGGGTCAATTGGCCCCATCGTGTATTTCCTGACCCTCCTTGGCCCCTTGAGAAGGTCAGAAATCATTGCTTGATTCGTTAGCACCTTAAAGGTGTATTTCATCGTGTCAAAGACGAGCTTGACATTCGTAATGGCATCGCCCGTGGGGTTAAGCGCCTGAAATGCCGGGTATTTTTCATAGACGCAGAACAGCTCGGTTGCAGGGTTGAAGGGTCCAGCGTAGGGGCTATCATTGCCGTCCAGGTAGCCGACGTCACCATCGGCGAGGCTGATATTCCTGGTCGAGGCCAGCAAGCTGCCGATGTCCTTTTGCGAGGGGAACTGAGTATAGATACGAGCAGCAGACGGAGTAACACCCCAGAAGTGGTGATAGATAAAATTCTGGCTCCGAGGCTGCAAGAAGTACACGTTATTGGGACCCTGTATCGTATTCCAACCAGCTACTATATTGCCCCCGGCGGCCACTGCCCCCAGTGAGTACGGGCGTAGTTTGCTAGGTTCCCTCCCGGTTATCTTGAAGCAAACCCACCCCTCTGAGAACTGCAGCGCCAAGTAGTAACCCTGTTCGAGCCACCGGTCTGTATGACTTTGCTTGATAAGCGCTGTTTCCATAGCCCCTCCTTAGCTTTAGTCTTTCGCCTTAGAGGCACGGGGGGCTGGCTTGCGCCAGCCCCCTAAAAGCCTTTTAGGTTGTAGGATAAACAGTTGTGGCGCGAATGGCTCTACCGAGGCCGAACACCAGGCCGCCCAGTTGCACCTCATCAGTGACAGCCGCTACGGTATCCGAGCGCCCTCCCCCATAGAAGACATCCCGTGGGAGAAGCATCAATGTCGGCATGGGCACAATAGGAATCCCATTGACAGTATCACCGACTCGGAGCGAGCGGACATCGAACGGGATTAGCACACCCGTTCTTGAGATGGTAAACTGGCATTCGGCAAGGACCGGCGTCGGGGTTAGCAGAGATTTCAGGTGGGTGGCACAGAACCCGAAAGAGAGGCCGATTAGATAGCCGATTCCCGGAGCCGAAGAGAACCAGTCAGCCCAGGCTACTGTGAAAGGCTGAGCCCAGGTCACTTTCACCGCGCCGGCTACCTGAGTGAACACCGGGCGGATATACCCGAAGCCCAGCTCAGTATCCTCCGGATTCAGCCCCTTGAACTTTTTGCCCCCAAGCTCCTCCTTGACAGCTCTCAGGGTGACAATGTACGCCTCCAGCCTGTCCAGCATCAGGGTGCGTTCCTCACTGCCCGGGGCTGCCAGCAAGGTGACGAACTGCGATTTGAATAGCGCGAGCTCGTCATCATCAAGCGGCTTTCCCAGGACGTACGTCTGGTTGTACAGCTTGATTTGTTTCCTGGTGACCGGGTTCAGTTGCTCAGGAGTGCGCCAGGTCGCGCTTGTGTTGTTCAGGGCCATTACAATTCCAACATCCGCCATTTTGCGTCCCTCCGTCAAGTTATTTGTTTATTGGTTATATGGCCTTGTTCTCAGATTTTCAGGTCAAGACAAGAGTTCGTCTTGGTAGGTGAGCGGCTGTGCTAGGTCGCGCCCGGCACCCCCACCAGGGTTCTGAGGCCTGGCGCCAGCTCCGGGGTTGGCGGGCTGTTTCTTTTTTCGGGGCAGAAACACCCTCTCTGTGGTCTCCCCGCCGATCGCTGCTCGAATCGGCTTCGATACCGATTTCACCAGCAGCGGAGTTGACGACAGAGCCAGGGCCTCGCCGAGCTTAGTCTGTCTGGGCATGAAGATCTGGATGCCATACCCGGCCAGAGCTCCAATAAGTCTCACGATATCCGTGGCCTTACGGAAGGGCTCCGTGCGAGCTTCCTTCTCGTCCCAGGACTCCATCACCTCGTCGACCACGCCCACGCCGACCGATATTCCGCTCTTCATCAGGTCAACCATCTCTACCTCCTTTTCCTACCTACGGAACGCTGTCTGCAAAAAAGGAAAGCCTGCGGACCGACCCTTTCGCAGGTCAGCGTCCCGCAGGCTTTATATTTAATTTAATTGACTAAACTGATGTCGCTTTCAACATCCCGCAGGCTTTTTCAGACGATTCCCCCTTTTGCGGGATGCCGTCCGCAAAAAGAAAAAGCCTGCGCGCCGAACCTTTTCGCAGTTCAGCGTCCCGCAGGCTTTCTTTAATTAAATACCGACAGCTTCAGCGTCCCGCAGGCTTTGATTGTTATCCCTGGGGTGTCCTCACACACCCCCCACGGGATGCTGGCCGTAAAAAGAAAAACCTGCGGGCTGGACTTTTTACAGTTCAGCATCCCGCAGGCTTTATTTGATTACAATATATACAGATTTTTTAGAAAATGTCAAGCGTCAAGCTAGACCTTGGCATAGGCAACTTCCAAATTGGTCACCGCCTGGGTCATTATCTGCACAATCCCGGCGTCAGTATCAATCGCCAGGAAGTCCGCCTCGATGGACGTGTTCGTCCTGCTGATCCATATGTAGGTGTCGTAGTAAGAAGCCCTCATGGCAGAGGTGATGGTGAGCACGGCGCTGAAGGTGCGGTCCAGTGATACCTCTGCGGTTGCCAGAGGGACAGCGATGACGGCTGAGGCGAACACCCCCGCCTCGAGGTTATTGCCATTGTTGAAGTCGCCGTCGCCCTTCTTCAGCCCCCAGCAGACATACAGGTTCTGAGCTGGACCGATGTACTTGAAGGTTGCCCTATTGGCAGCCACTCTTTCCCCTGTCACAACCTTTATCGGATAACTCCCGGGCAGGGCAGCGAATTCACGTTCGAAAACCTCCAAACCTCTGATACTTCCCTCTCTCATGGCAACCTCCTAGACCTTGATCTTGACGGCATCCGCATCTGTATCGATGGCCAGAATAAAATCCTCGTCCGTTGTAGCTTCCCCGAAGGTAATCCAGATATAGGTATCGTAATTCTTGGCCTCTATCGCATCGGGGTCGAGATAGAGCACAGGCTGTGTCTCGAAGTCCTTCTTGGGGGTGAATGAGTATTTCTTTCCCGCCACTGCCTCCACTTCCATGGGGCCGCCCCAGGTCCAGAGGCCTCCGGCGAGGTTGGCGCCGTTGTTGAAGTCACCGCTGCCCTTCTTCAGCCCCCAGCAGATAAATAGCTGCCTCTCCGGGCCGGTATAGGTGAAACTCACCTTCGACAGAGTGACCTTATCGCCCAGATAGATAGCAGGCGGTTTTTTCAGCGCATAATAGAGGCCGCCGCCGATGAGCGCAACGCCTGTCCCTACCGCGATTACTTTGCCGGTATCAACTTTTGGCGCAGTCTTCTCTTCTATTGCCATAATCTTCACACCTTCGCATAGGCCACCTCGAGGGATTTCACCTGAGCACTTACCCCCGCTGCAATTGTAAACGGCCCCTTTAATTCGTCCTGTACCCATGAGGGTATATCGAAGTCGTAGTGGCCTGCGACAATGTTGAACTGAAGGTCGTAGTCAGGCATGGTAAATGAGACGTTGAAGTATGTTGGCTGGCCAGCAGGAAGCCATGTGTATATCGGATAAATATCGCCCCACCAAGCCGGGTAACCCCACACTGTAATATAGGCGTCCACGCCCCCTACATTTTTAACCAGGACTGAGACCTGAACCGTAGTTCCTGGGGAGGCTTGATTCGGGTAGCTGATGGTTTGTATTTGCGCTTTAGCGGAGGAAGGAGCAGGCGGGTATCCTTCGGTAAGAGCACCAGTCATAGCATTTATGGTATAAATTCCGCCATCGCTGAGGTTAAACGGGCCGTAGGGTCCTAACTGTTGAGGTGTGGTAGGCTGCGCCCTTACAAGCACCCAGTAGCCGTTCAACTCGATGTTGGAGATATCGAAGCTCTGGTCGATAGGGATTCCGCTTTCCCAGTATCGCCACTGCTGCGTTGCCTGGTCATAGCTCATTATGGTCCAGGCATATGTGCCTTCGGGAAAGTTCGTGGCGAATAGTCGAAATGACCCTAACATTCTCTATCTCCGGGCTGCCGTGATGTACTCCGGGCCCTTCTCAACCACCCTGGTCGCTACCGGCCTCATGACATAGGCAGCCAGCACCAGACCACCCACGCTGATTAAGGTTACAGGAATGATATATTTCGCCAGGGCATCGATAACACCACCCACCTTCCAGCCCAGGAAGGCCGTAATTCCCAGCCCGCCCAATGCCGTGATTATCAACAAGGCCAGCGGCCAGGCGGCCACTCCTTGAGGGCGGTTGGGTCTGGTGAAGACCATACGTAGCGCATCAGGCCATTGTTTAGTGGAGCCCATTTCTATGGAGTGCAGCAGAAGTCCTGAGCTTAGCAGGCGTTGCTCCAACTGGTCTACTTCCTGGTCGCTGAGGTCCCGGGGCAGTCCCAGAATGAGTTCAACCTTCTGCCCCGGCGAGTAGAATTCCATGACTGCCCTGTCCAGAGACCTCGTGTCTGTGCCTTCCAGCTTGACTTTGGCCATGGCGCTCCTCCCAAATAAAAAAGGCCTGCGGGGCCGCAGGCTTTACATATTATGTATACGAAAATTAAGAAAATGTCAAGTATAGAGGCCGAGCGGTTTTACTAAGTAATGGTTGTATTTAACGATTGCCGGAAGTGGTGCTAAGTTATGGTTGTCAGACAAGCGGACACTACAGGTAGTGGTAGGAGAGACGCTATGCAAAGTGATAGAATAGGGACATGGATTTCAATTTCAGGCGTGGATTGTTTATCAGTCTTATTATCGGCGGGATGGCCGCTATGATGGTAGGAGTACTTTCTACGGCCGAAGCTTCTCTATGTGTTGGGATAGTAATGCTAATGTTAGCCACAATTTGGGGATTTCTGTTTTTATGCCCCAAATCCCCAGTGAAAAAATACTGGTGGTCTATCCCGGATAAACTAATGTTTGTGATACCAAAAGAACCCGGCTACAAAGCAACAGTGCACAGTGAATATGTATCTGTCTGGGTAGACCTAACCTCCCAGTCAGGCATAATGGTTGATAGAATAGCTATAAAAATAGGCCGGAAAAGGATTTACTCTTTTGAGTGGAAATCACATGAGGTAGCGGCACATGAACATAAATTCTTAGATTTCAAGAGACCTGATTGGTTGGGTACAGGGAAGTATGAAGCTAAGTTGATTGCTTATACCACTGAGGGCTATTCCCAATCCAGGAAGTTTATACTTGAGAATCAACCATAAGTTAGCATCGGGTAAGGCAGCCCGAAAAACAACTATAACTTAGGAGAACCGGCCGAGCTCCCTGAGCCGGCAGGGACACGACACCTTCTTAACGTCCAGGCAGATCTCCTCGTCCATGCAGGTCAGATGGATATCGTTGACAAAGGCATCCGGTATATAAGTGGAGGAAACCAAGGCCATCGGGATCCAGGGATTACGATTACATGAAGGCGGCGGCATTGTTGCCTCGAGAACATACCAGACGCCATTTTGACGCTGCACGATGACCCAGGCGTGGCCGCCAACATGGTCTACAGCAAGCTGACCAATAGCCATAGAGACCCTGTCCTCAGGCAGGCGGTTTCTCAGCAGCGATACCAAAAGATTAGACTTCCCCACGCAGTTGGCAGCCCCCTTCTTGAGCACCTGCTCAGGAAGAAGGCAGCGCTGGCAATAGACTGTGCTGTCGTAGAACTGCACGGTGCTGCCATAGGATTTGTACCTGATCTTCCGTCCAACCAGGTCCCAGGCTGCCAGGATAAATTCGTCCTCGTCCTGAGGCAGAGTAGCGGCGATATCGGCGACATTCTGAGGGCTGAACAGCTCGTCCAGTGCATATGTGCCCTTGTTCAGGCGGGACTGAATCCACCATACTGATAGACCCGCGGCTAACGAGCCGGTGAGACTCAGAAACAGATGTTGGCCAAGCTTGTTCTGTTCAGTGGTCATCTTTTTCCCCCGGCCATGATTCCAGCCATATCCCCTCATTGTCCTGCCTGACCCATAAGTGATGTGATGGTATGAGCCAGGCCAGAATGCTTTGCTTGGAAGGAGAGGCAATAAATACTTCATCGGCGACACGGTAGAGCTCATTTATAGCCTGAACAGCGTCGTCGATAGCAGGGAGATGTTCGATTACGTGCGACGCCAGTGCGGTTTTGAAAAAACCATCAGGGAAGGGGATATCCCTGACATCGGCCACCACGGATTCACAGCCAGTGCAGGCCCTGGGCTCTATGTCCAGACAGACATCGCCACAGCCGTGCGCCTTCATGTTAAAAAGACCGCGGAGGGGATTGGTGCCGTAAGGTCCTCCCACTACCAGCATCGGCTTGCCGGCTTCCCTGGCGATGTGCCAGGCCAGGGCGTACTTATCGTTGCGCTCCTTAACCTGGCTAAAGCCAACTTTCGCCTGCCAGCTCAGCAAAGATATAGCCAGGAAATGCACGGCTTTCATGATTGCGGATTTTCTCCCTTAAGCTCTTTGTCGATCTCCCTGAGGCGCTCTAAAAGTTTGTCCCTCTCGGATTCCAGTTTTTCCTTTTTATCGGGTTCTGCTTGAGCGCCCGTGTCTTCGATGGTGATTTTCAGAGGCCCCAGTTGTAGCTTGGCCTGCTCTATTTTAATCCCCAGATCTCCAAGGGTCAATTTCTTGCCCTTCTTAGGCGACTCCTCACCGTTCATGTTCTCCTCCCACTTGTGACCTCAGCCACTTTATTTCTTTATTGACCCATATCTGAGCCTTCTCATCGGCCTTAATAAGCTTGACTAACCATGGGGGCAGAAGGCTTACCAGGTCATCATCGGTCAGCGCTTCCAGAGCCCAGCGATACTTTTCGGCGGATTTAAGTGCCTGTTTCCACTCCTCGGGTATGTGAGGATAAAATCGCCGGTCGTTGTTAATGAGCCACTTGATTTTGTCCTCCCCGATGGTATTCAGGACCGGCCACAGGTGCTCTTCCGCGGGGTCCCTGGCCTCTGAAAGTACGACATGTCGCTTCAGACCTTTGACATTAAACTTGGGAAACTTCACTTTCATCCTTGGTCGCCTCCACTATTTCCCATACCGAGCCGCATCCGCCTTCATCAGTTTTGCACTCCACCTCTGCAGCATCCGGCGGCACATCCAGCATTTTGCCACAGGTACACTTGACCTTCTTGGGCCTTATTATCCTCTCCCGGGGAGGAGGCTCTGCCTTCTGTTTTCTTGCCGGCGCCTCGTAGCCCTCCTCCGTTTCGATTGACTCCATAATACCCTCCGCCAGGTTCAGCAGTTTTGATGTTGCTTTGTCCTTGCGCTGCTCATCTTTTTGCGCAAGTAGCTGGGTGTCAGCTGCCGCTTGTTTCCTCAGTTCAAAATCCTCCAGCCAGTGACGGTCATCTATTTCCCAGCGGCGCTTCTTTTCCGCCAGGTCTTCTGTCCACCGGTCATGACGGCCCGACTCGGCTATCTTGATCTTCTCCAGCTCTATCATATTGGGCAGGTCGGAGGGTTTCGTAGCCATGGAATCTGGAAGTCCCATCCGTTTCTTTAGCTGGTCGACCAAGGTGTTTAGCTTGACATCAGTCGCCATCAACAAGTCTATCGGGTCGGCCGTGCCCTCGGAGACCTTCTGTTTCAAGTCATTGAGGTCTTCCTTGAGATGATCCAGATAAAGGTCTGAGCCTGACCCTTTGCCGCCTTCACTCAGTTTATTCAGCGCAGACTGTACCAGCTCGCTCTGAGACTTGAAAATTGTTCCGATGTCTATTGTCACCTTCTCGTCCGATTTCCCCACGGCAGCCGGTGGGGCCTCTTCTTTAATCCCCGCAGCCTGCTTGAAGGCTTTCAATCTCTCGCCTCTATAGACCGCAGCTTCGATCTGGTCAACGGGGTCTGGTGCCTCTTTTTCCTCCTTCGGTTTCTCAGATGGGGGTTGCGCCGTTAGGTTCAGCTTCCTCGACACATCTTCCGCGAAGTCCTTCCTGTCCGTTGGTCCTGCCATGATTGCCTCCTGTCCCTGTTTGATAGATTGACCTCATGAAGCGGCACGCTACTCGTATGAAAGAGGAGAAGTCACCCTCAGCCCCCATACTTTTCACATCGCGATACTGGTCGTAGGCATCATCGATGTCAATGCGAAAGAGTGGTATTCTGTCGTCGCCCAGGATGAAGGTATGAAGAGGCTGTTCCTTTGTGGTGCTGAGAGGTTGACTCTGGGTGAGGGATGGCTTAAGGCCGGCGCCGTTCTTCTTGAACTGCTGGAAATAGTTATAGGTCGTTCTTTTTCCCAGTCCCAGCGCCTTCACGTCCGGGTCGCTGGGACGTTTACCCTGGGAGTATAGCTCAAAGGCCTGCTCTTTCTTGCTCATAGCCACCCGCCTCGATGTAGTACACCAGATGTAGTGCACTAGCGGTGCATCTGAGTGTAGTGCACTATCACTACACCCGGTGTAGTGAAACCCGCAGGCCTTTCTCCAGTATTTTACCACATTTTTGCAAGACATGGTATAATCGACAGAGGAAGGGACCTGCGGGCTAAAGCCTTTACCGTTAAGGTTGGGCACTCGTCGCGCAGGTTTTTTAATATGTCAAACATTTATCTCAAAGCCGTCAAGACGGCGGTGCTGCTCGCCATTGAAGGTAGGGAGATAGCAAAGCCCTCCGGCATGACCAAAACCCCTGCCAAGACCGATAATGCCTCTAAAACAGAGCCACAGGGCTTGTCACCCTCGGCGTTGCCCACCACGGCGGAGACACTGGAGGAGCTGCGGCGCCGGCTGGGCAAGGAGCTGTATCAGATGGAGTGGGACTTGAAAGGCGGAGCGAGGATCGCCGGCAAGCCCTGTGACTGCCTCGGCTCCAAGCACAACCTGGGTCTGGAAGCGGTTGCCGAGGAGCTCATGTCTTACGAAAGGAATCCTGTATATTCCGAGATCCTCAACTGGCTGAAGTCGCATCAGGCTAAATTCCCAGTTGAGGTGATCGCTCAGACGGAGCCTGATTATTACCGCGGTCTGGCTCCCGAGGTGAGAGACTTCCGCAAGCGCGTTATGGGTACTGAGAAACTCTCGGCGCTGCGAGCATCAGCTACTTCCTTGAGCCATTAAACTGGCTTGGAGTACAGGCAGTTGACAAACCTCACCGTTTATGCTACTGTCCAATCAGCTAGCACGGCGTGAAGTCGTCTGACCCCTTTACAATAAGGCATCGAAGACCTGCGGCAACGCAGGTCTTTATATTTTTAGAGAAGGAGGTCGAAATGAAAGTCCCTGTTAACCTAGCTGCCATCATGGCAAGCCCAACGATGTCGGTCAGCACCTCGCCATTCGCCCCAGACATGGCGATCATCAAGAGGGCGAGCTTCCCTAAAGGCGTAGTGCCCAAGCACCTGGAAAAATATCTGATCAGGAAGGGTGAGTGCGCGGGTAGGACCGGCACACTCGTCTACCATGGCGTCAAGATCCCGGCTACTTCGGTATGCGTGGCTGAGAAGCATGGCGTGCGTGCGGTCAGGCGGACCAAGAAATCCGAGGAGTAGGCTAGGCTTACGCCTGGCGTAATTCATCAAAAACAAGTATAGGGCAGTCTTGACAGGGCTGCCCTATACTTTTATCATGCCTTTAGCATTAGGTGTGGCATGATCGAAGAAATACAGCTACAAGAGATCAAGTACTACCGGCCGGTGAAGCCGCCTACGCTTAAACAGTATCTATTTCGCCGCGCAGTCGCCGAGCGTATGGCGAACATCAAGGGCCAAACAGGTGTGATAAATAATCCGGAGAGTGGCAAGCTTATCCCCATTTCGGCTCTGGCAGCCAAGGCAGCGCTGAAGGGACTATCGGCGGACAAAATTCTACAGGAACATCCGGAATGGGAGAAGGACTACGAGCGAGGAATAAAGGAGATAAAGGACTATGAGCGAAAGAGAGATTTACATCCTCGATGACGACGAATGCACTCCCTGTGAAGAGATCAAGGCAGCCCTGAAAAAGGAGATAGAAGAAGGGAAGGTCCGGGTTCTGAAGGTAACTTCCGATGAGGCCCTGGAGCTGCTGGAGCAGGCGGGGGACCCCGACAAGCTAGAATACCCCTCGGCTCTGGTGAAAGACGAAAAGGGTGTAAGGATTTGTGAGATCTATCATAACAAGGACATCACTCTGTCAAAGTGTGGCGATGAGATAATAGCGATCAGGGAACCGACTGAGCAAAAGCCTCCGCCGCCCAGCGATTAACATAGTTCTCGAACATAACTTTTTTCTTGCCCCGGCCAAAGCCGGCATACTGCCCCTCAGCTCTGAGCACCTGCCAGGTATTAGCCCCAACTTCCTGGATAATCACTTTTGCCACATCTTCCATTTTTCTCGGCCTGAGAGTCAGCAGGTCCTCTTTCTCCTCTATGGAAAAACCATTGCGGATGAGCTTGGTCAGGAAGATATCTTTGGCCTTCGGTTCCACTTCTTACCCCTCCCCTTTTGCGCTTCTGTGAGCCTATTGTATTCCTCGAGATAGGTCTCATTACAAAACAATCCGCAGCGGCACCGGTTGATTTCTCTTATATCCTGCAGGGACTCCTCACAGGGACAGTGAGCCCTTCCCGGCACACAGGGACAGCAGCCCCCCTTTTTCAGCACCAGGTCGGCCCAGCCGGAGGCAGTCTGGCCGGGGTGGATCTGCAATCCGTTGGCCAGGGCAAAATCAGAGATTGCTTGAACCAGGGACTCCTTTTCCATTTCCATGTTGTCTACCCTATGATTTGTTTATCACTTGACAGCCTACTTGATTATAATTATACTCCAGCTATGCAATACAGGTCGGAGAGCACCAAAAAGACATACGAGGTACACCTCCGTCTCTACCTCAAGTGGCTGGATGGAAGGAAGCAGGATGCCCGGAACGCCCAGGAATACATCGACCACATGCTCGATTCTGGCAGAAAACCGAACTATATTGCAACCGCGGCCAATGCCCTGCGGGCGCACTGGAAAGACGGAGGGAAAGCGCTAAGCCTCCATGCGCCCACTCCGGAGGTGGGATATCCCAAGTATCTCACGATAGACCAGATTTACAAGCTCCTGGCGTCTGCCAAGACAGCGCTGGAAAAGTGCATCCTCACTCTGCTTTTTGACACCGGGGCGCGCATCTCCGAGGTTCTAAACCTGCACCTTGAAGATATAAATCTCGAGGAGCGATTACTGCACGTTACTCGTAAAGGCGGCAGGGAAGAGGATGTTCTCCTGGGTGAAAAGGGGCAGCAGGCGCTGGAGATATGGCTTAAGACGAGGAAAAGTAAGGATAAACGGGTCTTCATGGATTACACCTATAACGATATCTATTATATCCTCAAAGAAACCGCGAAAAGGGCCGGTATCGAAAATTTCGCCCCCCACATGTTAAGGCATTCTCTCGCTTTCTATATGCTATCGAAGGGCAAGGACCTTCACGACATCCAGGAGATCCTGGGTCACCGGTCGATAGCAACGACCGCCAATATCTATGCTCGCAGAAAGCCCGAGCATCTGCGAAAGGTGAAGCCGGACTGGTGATATGCCTTATTTAAAAGACGAGTGGCGGGTCCCGGGTATTTTTATCCGCGACGCATTGCACGAACTCGGTACAGCGAGCTGCTCGCAAGTGCATCGCCTTTATCGAGAGCGCATTCGGGACGAAAACCTGTCCAGGCCAAAAAAACAGAGGATATCGGGAATGACATATCCCTCTATGCTCAGGTATTTCCATCTGTTAAAAGACGCTGAGGCTATTGAGGTAAGTTCGATGGAGCCGGTGAGGGAAGAGTGGGCTCATCTCAGGCGTTTCACACCTGAAGGTATGGAGCCGGCCCTCCAAGTGTTCTATAAGCCCGTTGCGAGCATTGATGCCCCGGTATGGATTAAGCCATGGAGTTCGGTGTAAATGGTTAGAATTGATAGAATAGACCATAGAGATGCAATCGATACGCCTGTAGCCAGCTATGAGTTAATCCCGCCCATAGATTGGCAGCTTGGTCAGGATTTGCTTTTGGATTTAGAGCACTGTATTTATGCAATGTTTTCGGGCGATTACCTGGTGAGCTATGGTAGATTCAACTTAATAAAACCTCATTATTAAAGAGCGCGACGGCAGCTCACCAGGGCATGACCTGGGGGAGCAGCGGATAGAAGACGGGTAGAGGTGCCGGATGGCATGACATTAACATCGGGAAAAGGCAGCGAGGGGCTTAAAATGGAAGCCTAGAGCCTCGCTATTCGGGTTCTTAGCGGTTTTTGAAGCAGTAGCGAAGCTAAAGCGGGAAAAGGCTGGTCGGGTCAGGAAAAACTCGACCCGTCTTTTTTTTGATTGTGGGGCTTAATAAGGCTGCGGAATACTCTTTATCTCCCAAGACCAGAGGATACTACTCTATAGACAAAATCTAATTAGATTTTATAATGATTGACTAATCATTTAATCCCCTGTATGATTGTAATCGAAGCTATTTAGCTTCAGAAGCACCTTAAAAAATAATCACGCCTTATAAGGAAAGCTCGGTTAGTGATTAAGTCTCAAATAAGACTGAAAGCGAAGCCAAGCAAGTGATTTATAGATTCTAGCCCATGTTCGGGTGATATACGCTCAAATCTAAAAAAAGAGAGGTAAAGCGTATATGGTAACGATTGCAATCCCCGAATACATAGCAAGCCTATTGAAGCCAACCACAAGGCAAACTGGTCGCAAAGTTTGGTCAATAGACCTTGAAACAGTTTGGCTTCCGTTCTTTACGGCTACCAATACGGTAGGGGCTACCGTGATACCACCCGAGGCACTAGGCTGTCCTTTACGGCTCGCATACGGCAAAGACAGGCTTCCGAAGTTCAACGAGACTACTGGCAAGCCAGTCATAAGGGTTGCCAAAGAGCTTGGAGATAGCGTCAAGATGGTTCGTGATAACTTTGTAGCCAATCTCCAGAGCTACGCCGTGAATGTCCGCAAGTCTAACCTAGATGGCTACAAAGCCGAAATTCTAGCCAATGCGGAAGCGGGCAAGCCGATTGCCGAAGCCGATAGAATGGCAGTTGACAAAGCCATAGCCGAAGCCGTAGCCGAAGCGATGGCAGGAAAGTCCGCCAGCCCTATCGAAGCCGAAGCCAAAGCCGAAGCCGAATTAGTAGCAGCCTAAAGCCAGCCAGCGTACTATATGAGCGTATATCCCCGAACATGGGCTAGATAGATTGGGGGATATATGCCAAACTGGGCTACACAAGCACGGCAAGCGAAGCTAGTGGAATTGTGGGCTACATACGGCAATAAATGCCTTCTAGGTCATTCGGTTTGTGATAACCCCGAACATTATATTCACCTAAAGCCAATCCGTTTAACTTGTGGGGATTGGATTAAAGTACCCGAAGTCAAACGGCTTTACGACTTGAAAGAGTCCGAAGTTATTAGCGATTGGGTGAAAGATGATAGGGAATCGAAAGCATACCTAAACCGCATTATATCCCGAATGTTGCACCGTATCCCCGAAGTCGGTTCACTACGAGGTAGGTTTAATGCTATCAGTCGGGATATATTCCACGATAGCCAGCCACAATACTATATTGAATCTCTGGGGATTAGCGGGCTAACCTTTAAGCCGTTTGCAAAAGTCCGCATAGCTTCGGGCTACACTCGGTTATTTATTGACTTGAAAGCACCATTAGCGAGCTTGTCAAAAAATAAACGGCGTAAATACTTACGCTATGGTAAAGGAATACCATTACCCGTTCAACGGGAAGTTGAAGCTAGTTGTAATAGAGCGATAGCTCATTATTTGAGCAAATAAACCTAATCGAAGCTAACTTATAAGGTAAGATTTGAAGGAAAGCGAGAGACTCTCCATTGTGGGAGTCTTTTTGCTTTTTAAGAGCCTCTAACGCACCTGCGGTCGGGGGATGGGCGAAGCCTTGTCAGCTTACCCTACCCGCCACCAATGGCGTTAGAGGCTCTTTGTTTATGGGTCGGAAAGGGGGTGAGCATGAAGGCGATAATAGAGTCGCTTGAGACCGCTGAGGGCCTGTTGCGCTCGCAGATAGCAATGCTGCTGTTCGGCCACTTCGATGCCTACGAAGCGGGAAAAATACAGAGAGCAATGAGCGATGTGAACCACGCTATTGCAAACCTTCAGGGCGCTTCAGCTTGATGAAAACACCTGGAAAGGAGGCACTCTATGTACGATGGCTGGACCCACGGCGTGAAGACGAAGTGCCCCAAGTGCGGCAGCGACGATTGTAATGACACCATCGGTAACCAAACCGTTGTCGGAATCAAAGTATCGGCCCATGTCATATACTGCAACACTTGCGGCTATCGGAAGGAGGAACTTCTCAAAGATAAAAAGACGATATGGGCTGAGGAGCATGTAAAAAAGCTCAAATGTAATAAGTGCGGCGTGGAATACTCATCGCCCGAGGACCGAGAGTTTGCAGAGAAGATGAGCAAATCATGGGGAGAGAGTCTACGATCTGATGGAATTGAACCGACAGGCATAGCCCCATGCCCTAACCTCACCTGCCCGGGTGAGCTCGTAGTGCTGGAATAGAAATACCGGCGCCACGATATTTCTTAAGAAATAACCGATAGCAGGAGGCTAAATGATTTGCGTAGCATGTAAGAAAGAAAAACCAGATGCTAAACCTCGCCAAGTCCATGACGAGACTAGCGTACCACTATGTAACGAGTGCTTCGATGGACTTGAGCCGTTACTCAAGATACTGGTAGCTCCCAGTCGGCATGTCTTCGGTGACGGACGCATCACACTGATAGTTAGTTAGGAGGTGATAGCGTGGATAACGGCAGGCTGTCAGCCATGCAACGTTTCTTCTCTACCGCTGATAAACCGGTGTCGGCCAGGGAGCTGAAAGAGCTGCGGGAAAGCGACCCTGCAGGCTTTGAGAAACTGGCCGAGGAATGCGAGAAGGCTACGCTGCCACAGAAAATAACTGCGAAGGAGTGATTAGAAGGAGAACCGGCATGACTAGATTGAAGCAGCTGGAGCAACTGAAGAAATGGCTTTGCAAGCGAATGGCTCAGGTAACTGTAGCTGAGCTGCCTGAAGTAATCAGGTCATATAACGACAAAAAGGTGAAACTCCAGAATAGATGAGTTCTAGCCAGGATGGAGGTGGTACAAATGAGAAAACGCTTTCCCTGGTGGGTGATAGCCTGGCTGGTCATGTTCGCCGTAGCCTTCGCCTGGGTGACTCTCAATGCTTATTATGGCTGGGTGTTCAACTTATTCAAATGAAGGAGGTGAGCCGTGGATGTTTATTGTCCCAGATGCGGCGAGCCATGGGATCTCTACTATGTTCAGCACGAAATGACATCGGAGGAGCGGAGGGATTTCTGGAACAGTAAAGGATGCCCGTGTTGCATCAATAAAGAGGTCAAGGAACGACCCGACCGAGCACTCGCTACAGCCGTGCTGCGCGATGTCCTGGGTGATGATGTAGATGGGATAGCCGCAACGCTTGATGACTTGGGATTTTAAGTGTTAACACTGTTAACAATGTTATCACCGCAGGAAGGAGGTGATGTATGAGTATTCCTGTCGATGAGCATGGAGATATCGTGCCTGAGCCTGAAGAGGAGCACGTAAAGCCTGTCGATGGTCAATGCGGCACTTGCCGGTGGGGGAAAATAGATTCCGCCCCTTCCCCCTCAGGACCGGAAGATGGGGTGAACTGAGCCAGTGAAGCACATGTTCGCTGGTACAGCGAACAAACTGGGACTGACTATGACCTCAAGGAATTCGAAGAGTACGGCGCGGTCAATTATTTCCGGCTCGAGGTCTTAGCAGAAGAGACCTTCATATGCCAGCACTGGCAGCCCCGCCCTAGCGAAGTTAAAGATCAGTGGCTGCCGACGCCGGACGCTGAGCAGGTAAGCGCCTGCCCATGGTGCGGTCATGAGTACGAACTTGAAGGTAATTATTCGGACCTCTGTGGGTATACCGACCTGAGCAGCACTTACGCCAAACACGATTGCGGTCACTATGTGCGATTCCGCAGTTGGGCCGATGAACCTGAGGAGACGGAAGAGGAATACCTGAATAAGGTCATAGAGTCAGCAGGCCAGGCTTTCTGGGCGCAGATCGCCGCTGACTACCCTCAGGTAAAAACGGGAGATTTCCCGCCCAACGAGCACGTCGTATGGCATAAAGCCATGGAGACAGCCGTACGTGCGTGGCTATCCGCAAATTGGTAGGAAGGAGGTAAGATGGCACAGGTATCGTTTATTTACAGGTTGCCCAATATGTTATCCCTGCTCAACCTGGTGCCCGAAGAGAATCGTCCCCGAGATGACCAGCTCGCGCTGTTCTGGCAAATTGTGGCGCGGGAACTAGCCGAGCTAATACGATACGCGGCCTCTGCGAAACAGCCGGAAATCTGTTTCTCTGAGGGGCGGCAAGGCGGCGAGCAGTACCTCTGGGAGTTCTGGGTTAACGATCTGTCCTCGCCGGTGCAGAATCAGTACAACTTTCATGGGCAGAACACATCCCAATGGCTGTATGCGGGAGGGATAGTGCTGCAAAACGGAAGGGTCAGTGCGCACCACTAAACTGCAGGAAGGAGGTGACCGATGCAGTCGACAAAGTTCTCGCTCGGTCAGGTTGTGGTGACCGCCGCTGTGAATGTGGCGATCGCAGATGACCCCGCGATTGCCAAGCTGGTGCCCCAGCTCATAGCGCGGCATCATGCTGGAGACTGGGGAGACCTTGAGCCGTGCGACAAGAAGGAGAATGAGTTCTCCCTGACGCGCAAGCTGCGGTTATTCTCATCGTATAACATACCCGGTGACAAGAAGATCTGGATTATCACGGAAGCAGACCGCAGCTCCACCTGCGTCCTGTTCCCCAAAGATTACTAGCAAGATAGCAGTAACCTAGGCTGCCGAACAGGACGCAAGTTTACCTCTTACGCCCTGTCGAGACCCTAGGAACAATACCAGGAAGGAGGTGAGAATGGCTGAGAAATCCGAGTCAACGAGTTACAAGAAGCATGCTGCAGCAACGAAAGACCGGGATAAGCTGCTCCAGGACCTCGCCAAATGGCTTGATGTGAATACTATCGCCGAGGCAATCGTCGACCGCATGGAGATAGAAGAGGTCGAGGTAAATCTCGAGGCCGCCAAGACGGTCTGGGAGTCCGTTCTGGAGGTCGAGATGAACGATGTCCTCGAGTCCCGTGTTCAGGAGCTCCTTGACAATGAGAAGCTGAAGCCCGCAGTTCCGATAGAACAGGCTGCCAGTGCCAAACCGAAATGGCAATTTTAGTCCAGCTCTAACTGGATTTTAGGGAGGTGAAAAAGTGGCTCGTAAATTTATCGTAGACGGGAGAGAGTTCCCAGACCCGGATCCTAGCAAGTCGCCGGAGGAAGTCAGGCGCATGATGACCGACTTCTTCCCCGAGCTGTCCACCGCGACCACGCAGGAGCACAAGCAGGGTGATGATACCGCCTATGAATTCATCAGGCGGACCGGCACAAAGGGTCGCAAGGGCAGCAAGTCTGTACCAATACACTGTGCGGTTTGCGCAACAGACAAGAACATCGCCTGCCCCCGAGATGTAGATGCTCAGTGTGCCCACTGCGGCGGGTACTTCTGTGGTGGCCATATCGGCGGCCACCTGAAGTCTGTCCACTGCGTTAGCCTGGACCTCGATTACGTCACCAGAAAGGACTAGGCTGATGGAAAAGTACATCGAGGCGCTTCAAAAGCTGCCACTATGTCGCCCCGCAGTCATTGGCCTGGCGTGGAAATTCACCAGGCCCGATGGCAGCCTGGATGAGGATCTCATGAGCTTTCACATCGAGGAGATCCGCGAGGCCGGGCAAGAGGCGCGGGCTATCGTTAACTCTACCAGAGAGGCGGTAAGGTTGCTATGGCGATTGCAGCGCTCGACCAGCTAAGCCGTAAGCTAGTAAGCCTCGCATCTCCGCCCTCGCTGCCGGACCTTGAAACCATTCTCTGCAGCGCGGAAGACTACAGGGCATTCATGCGCATAGTGCGTGAGTTTTTGCCCGAGATAGAGGATGACGTGCGCAGGGCGGGGTCACCGCCAGATAAGATGGCAGTTTTCGCCACCGCCTTTGAACGCCGGTACTTTCCTCTGCATCCCTCGTTCCAGGATGGGGCAACTGAGGCGTACGACCAGCTGGTACGCATGATTCCCGTCATGGTCCTTAGTACGGATTGGGATGATTACCATACCATAGCCGAAGATAGCTGGCAGGCGGGACTGCAGCTGGCGACCTATCTGCTGGCCGATCCCTATGGTGAGGTGTCGAGAGGTTCACGTACTCCCCTGGCGGAGACATGCGCCCACCATGTTCACCGGCATCTCCTGAGGCGTGTTCCTGAAGCAGGGCTGGGGAACGAAGAGGTGCACAAGCTGCTTGACGGCACAAAATTCGAGGCGCTGGCCACCTGGTCGGATATGCTGGGCATGTGCTGCGGTAATGCATTTACAGATAATTCCGCAGAGCAGGCATTCACGCCTTGCCCAGCCCTTGATTGGACCCGGGAAAATATTGATGCGCTCACGCAGCAATGGCTACAGGCGGAGGTCATACAAAACAAAACGAACAACCTGTTCGCCTGGATCGAGGAAGATCCGACAGGTCACCTGACGGAGCTTCTCGACTTTATAGACGACAGGCGCCGGGAGCTGGGCAAAAAGCCTATGAAGCCCTCCCGTGTTCCCAAGTTCAAACCGCGAGCTTCGGACATAAAGTGGGTGCAGGACCTGGTGAGGCAAATAAGCATGGGCGGCGTATGGGTAGCCCCTGCAGGCTTCGAGTTCCAGAAGGTGGGGGAGCGGGAGATAAAGCTCACCAGGGCCAGCAAGGACCCCAGGCAGCACGCTGACGCCATGGAGTTGATTAACCGAACAGTTGCCTGTGGCAAGGCAGGACGTATCAAGGTAAATATCGATGACTTGGAAAAAATTCTGAAGGGAGGTAAGCATGACGCTGACGCAGGAACCACAAGCGCTCCAGTGGCAACTGCCAGAGAAATTGGAAGTGCAGCCCGACCAGCTCAAGGTCAGGCTAGACTTCTATGAGAGCTGTGTAGTAGCCCACTTCTGCGGCAATGGTGTAATCAGCAGTCGCACAGTATCAGCGCAGGACGTGGCTCTAGCTTTGCTGGGTGAAACCAACCTGCTGAGCGGGCTGCTGCCGCGCGATACCCTCTGCTGGGGCCCGGGCGAGATTGCGATGTGGGTCGAGCCGCGCGTCTGGCCGGTGGCGCTCATGACCGAGCCATTCCAGCCCCCGCAGCGGCTGAAGTTGCCCATGCCCGGGCTGATCTTCATCTGCCGCCCTGGGCAGCCACCCAGGGTGTATGCTGCCAAGCGGCGCCCGTCAGACATGGAGGCCATAATCTATCATGCACCGCTGTTCAATGTCTATAACGACGGGCGGAGCTGCGCCGGCAATAACAAGTACCCGGACAAGCTCGAGGAGATTCCCAAGGCCTTCTTCCTCAGCTTCTTCAGCATAGTGAGCGACTCGGCGAAGCGGTCGAAGAAGTACCCCGATAGCCTGATGAAGTTATGGCTCGAGCTTAACGGCAAGACCAAATACCCGATGGATGACCTTGTGCCCCTGGTGCGGCTCAAGGACGTAATCGGCAACAAGACCAGCGTTTTAATCCCGGATATCATTGCCAACCTCGAGAATGAGGGGTAAAGGCTATAGAGGATAAGTAGGTGATGGGAAACGTCGGATATCGTTACTTCACTGACCATGGGCTGGTGGGCGAGCCAGGCCTGTATTATGACTATATCGTGGGCGGAAACGGGCTGTTTATCCGTGCCGGCAATCGCTTCATTAACGCTACTGTCTGCATTGGCCATGCCAAGATCAGAGGCCTCCAGCCGATACGCCCGCTGGTGGTTTTGAAGCAGGGCAAGATTCCCTGGGGCATCTACCATGAGGCGATACGGATACTGATGGCAGACGCCCTGTGCGAGCACTACCTGGCCGTGGTGTGGACGGACGGCTATCAGCTGGTCCATCCGCAGCAACTGGGTACCGAGGCTTCATGTATGTATGAGCGTGTGCCCGATACCGTGATGGAGATCCACAGTCACGGCCTGATGAGCCCATTCTTCAGCGGCATAGATAATGCCGATGAGCAGAGCATGGCTATCTATGCCGTGGTAGGCGGACTCGACCGATTCATACCTGACGTTAATCTGCGTATCGGTCTATATGGTTATTACGACAGGCTAAATCATAATGAGGTGTTTGGAGATGTACAAGCTGTCAAATAACTGGCGCGGCAATTACCCAAGAGATGATTACAGAATTGCGGTCATCGGGTGTGGCGGCACGGGCGGCTTTGTCGCTGAAGGCCTGTGCCGGATGCTCCCTGACCATCTGGTGGTCATGCTTATTGACCCTGACCGTGTTGATGAGCGGAATCTGGTGAGGCAGAATTTCTATGCCGGCGAGCTGGGGCAGTTCAAGAGCCAGGCACTGGCTAAGCGCCTGAGCCAGAAGTTCAACCGCCGCATCGCCTATTTCACCAGCCCGATATCCATGCTCGAGGCTTTTCCCGACGTAATAATCGGCTGCGTGGATAACGGGCCTGCTCGTCGCGATATTGCAGATAAGATAACCCGGAAATATAACCCGTTCGGCATGTTCCGCGGCTGGTGGGTTGATTCAGGAAATGAAAGGAATTTCGGGCAGGTGCTCATCGGCAATCACCCTGCTAGCGGGCTTGAAGAGAGTTTTGAAACAAAGCGTGAGATATGCTTGGCGCTTCCGCTGCCCACGGAGCAGCGACCGGAGCTTTTGCTGACGCTGCCGGCGGCGCCCGCATGCGCCGATATGGATGAGCAGGGCCCGGTGATAAACCAGTGCATGGCATCGTTGGTGCTCGAGGTGGTGTGGCGTATCCTTGTGGGCACTTGCTCCTGGATGCAGCTCAACCTCGATATGGAGATGGGCACGCTCGCGCCTGTGCTGGCAACTCCCGAGAATGTATCAGCAATAACGGGGATAAAGGTCAAGAGTCTAACTTTTGTTGAAAGTAAAGGAAGGAGGTGAGTCATGGCTTCAGCGGAAATTAAAATCGTAATCGTGCTGAAGGAGAACCGCGCCTCGGTGGGCATACAGGCGCCCGAGTGTGACCCTATCATCTCAACGCTCGAGGGCGACCTGGTAACCGTTTGCGGCGAGCTGCCCGCGCTGGTAGCCCAGGCAGAGCAGAAGTGGAGCGAAAGCCCGCGTTTTGCCAAGGCTGTTATAGTCGAGCCGCCCGCGTCGGTTCCCGCCGTCACAGCCACTGGTGGGTCCCCCAGAGCCCCCAAGCCCGCAGCCCCAGCGGTCAAGCCCACCTGGTTCTAACTTCAGATGGTCACCTTGGTTTACTAAGGTTTACTAAGGTCACCCTGGTTGGCATATTTTCTGGCATATTAGGTAACTGATTTTGTGTAAAAAAGCGGGTTAGGCTCCGCTTTTGTGGTAAGAATTATGCCCTGGAAAGGAGGTGAGAAAGATGAAAATACAGGTGCTGAAACTCCGTAATGCCCTGGGTTTGCTTGAGGGGTTGGCTACCGTTAAATCCGCCAGGACAAAAGCGACTGCTAAATCGGGTAAAGGAGGGAGAAAGTCGACGAAGACAACCTTTAAACCTCAAATCTACCCGGTGCTGAGCAATGTCCTGTTACAGGATGGCATGGCAATAGCAACCGACCTTGAGATCGGGGTAACTGTGGCATTGGATGAGGTTGTCGGTCAATACCTGCTGCCATATCGAGAGGTGTCTAAGCTTCTTCGATATGTTCCAGGCAACGAGGAGGTGGAGATTGCTATGATGGGACATAGCCTATCGTTGAGCTGGGAGGGCGGCAGTGCTAATTACCAGGCCGATGACCCTGCAGAATACCCGGTATTGCCGCAGATAAACCCGGTAATAAAATGTGCCGTATCGGCTGACATACTGACGCCTGCACTCGTGTCCATGCTGGACTATTGCTCTGACGAACAGGAAAGGCCAGTGCTGACCGGCGTGAGCCTTTTCTTGGGCACACAGCTTGAACTGGCTGCCGGTGATGGGAACCGCATGGCGTACAAGACGTTGCCGATATCCATACCACCGGCTGACGGTCTTAAGACAGTCATCCTGCCCCAGAGGGTGGTGAAAACCATGGAACTCCTGTGGAAGAAGGCGCCCAGGCCAATACCAGAGGATACCTCGGTGATAGATATAGCCTCTATGGTAGCCACCAAGGGGCCGATGGAATTGGAGCTGAGCCCGATACTGATAAGGGTTCAGTTCGGCATAGTGACATTGTTGGCCAAGACAATCACGGGCACGCCGCCAAACTTCAAACAACTCATACCCTCTTCCGGTAGCTCTCAGTTCAATTCTGTGAACATCTATGCAGCGGACCTCGAGATAGCGCTGCGCCGCATTATGGGAGCTGTTGAAGTTGGAGAGGCCGCGGCGGTGCGTATGGAATGGGACAATGGCAAGATGAAGCTTGCCACGGGCTATCTGGAGAACCGCATTGAAGTCTCTATGCCCGTGGGTACTTCCAATGGTGCGGGACGGGTTGCCCTTGACTTCAAATACCTCATGGAATACATCAAGGGCAAAGCGGGGTTGATAACCATGGACGTATCAACGCAGACCAACCCTGTTCTCTTCCGGCATAGCAACTCGCCGCTTGTCTGTATCATGCCCATGAACGTAAGCTGGCCAGGCGACCCCGTGGCAGAAACTAAAGCCGAGACAGTACAGGAAACTACAGCAGCACAGAAATCCGAGGAAACCAATGCAGAGGAGCCTGAGGACGAGACCGCCGAAGATGAAGACAAATCCGCAGAGGGAGAAGGGGCTGCTGCCTAGCAAGTAATTAGAGGGCTGGGAACGCCCCCAGCCCTCGCTCCTTTGAGGTCAATGATGAAAACAACGGTCTGCCGTGGCTGCCCTCGACGTTTTCGGCAGAGAAAACGCGGGCGGCAATGGTACTGCAAGGCATGCCGCCTCAAGCGCCAAAAAAAGGATCGCAAGCACAGAGCACATAAAAGGATGGCGCGCTACTACAGGCGGCTGCGCCGTGGTCTTTGCCCTGAGTGTGGGGGCTGGCGTGATGGCGAAGGGATACAGTGCCGGCAGTGCCGGGAACAGAACAAAAACGCACAGAGGCGTTGCATAACGAGCCCGAGGAGAGCCAGATACATGCGCCGTCTCCTCAAGCGCAGGCGCAGGGAGGGCATGTGCGCCTATTGCGGGCGGGAAATTGACGAACCCGGGTACCGGATGTGCTCTAAATGCCGCAAGCATGGCAGGGATTATTACTACATACCTGAGGTGCATGAGAAGGTCAGGCTTTATGCCAAGGATCACTACCATCATGAGCCTGTCCCTATCTGCAAGGTATGCGGTTGTCCCCACCTTCGCTGCGACCGCTGCCAGAAATTTATGAAGGCGACTCATGGCAATGATAGGTGTATCTGGACCTGCAGGTGTGGCATCGAGAAAACATTTCGAGGTCCTTGATGGCAAAAAATTACACACGCAACAATAAAAACAATCATCGATGGACTGAGGACGAAACTCTAATTGTGCGCCGTGACTACAAGGGCGACAAAGCTTCCACGCAGGCGATTGCCGACGGCTTGGGCGTCAGCTTCTATGCAGTCAAGGGCCAAGTATCGAAGATGGGGATAACCTTCCAGGACAGGCAGTACTGGACCAAGAGGGAAGAGGAACGGCTAAGAGAGTTGATGCCGCGATATGCCCCCACCCGGGTTGCCAAGATAATGCACAGGTGCCTTAACTCCGTAGTGCTCAAGTCTAAAAGGTTGGGGATATCCAGGAGGACCCGATACGGCTGGTTCACCAAGCAAGAGGTGTGCGAGATCCTGGGTGTAGACCACAAGTGGCTACAGAAGCGGATTGATTCAGGGTCGTTGAAGGCAAGATACCATTATCCCTATCATAAGCCTGGGAAGTTGGGCATGGCTTCATGGGAGATAGACGAAAAAGACCTGGTGCGGTACATACGCCGCTACCCGCAGGACCTCATGGGGCGCAACGTCGATATTATACAGATAGTAGAGATGCTGGCTGGATTGCTTAATCACGTCGCCCCTGATAATGAACCCGATTATTATTTAGAAGGGAGGTGATACAGATGGGAGACTACCTGAAACTCAAGAATGGCGACAGTATCAAAATTGGTACCTGTGGCGATAACCAATATATGAGGCATGACGAGGCCCTGCGGTTCTGGCACCTGGATGTGAGCGATCAGATGACGGGAAACCTTAAATATCTCGATGCACTGTGGAGATTCCCTTATCCCCAGGAGGACCATGCAACCCTGGAGGACATCTGCCGTAGGAGTATGTTCTATACCACTACATTCACGGTGCCTAAAGAATGTCTATCGCAAGACCATGACGAGATTTGTGTCCATGTGCAGGCCCAGAATGATAATGGCTGGGGAATCAACCGGCTCATCCCCTGTCCGCTTTCCAAGGATGATAAGGTCTATGGGGCGAATGTTGCCTCACCCATAGTGCAGATATATGGAGAGCGTTACGATAGCGAGGGGCATCCCAGGACAATCTTTCGCTGTGGGTACTGTGGCAAACCCTTCTCGTTAGGACAGGATGAGATCGAGGCGTATCGACAGGCTTTTATTAAATACCATACCAGATATGTAGCTGGCGAGAACATCTGCCCCGACTGGGCAGTAGAAACGGCGGCGAGATTTAGTGCCGCAAATGAAGAGTAATGACAAAAAGGTAGGGAGGTGAAGTATGTACATACGCGTAACTCTGATGGAGGGCAATGCCCAGCTCAGAACAGAGTTGGACTTCGCCCGGGCCCAGGAGGAGATGAAGCGCGTCCTGGGATTCAGAGGAGAAGTGTTCTCGGGGCATATGCAGGAACAGTCCTGCTCACTGCTTATTCAAACAAACGACAAATGGCATATATCCGAGGAGCAGAAATTAGGGTACCTGGAGGAATGGATTAATGCCAGGGTTCGTAGCAGCTATGTTGTGGCGAAGGTTGAGAAGGAGAAGCGATGTCAGCCGGCAAGAAGCAAGTGCTGAACAGAATCAGGGAGCTCGAGGGCAGTGCTTTTTTACTGGGCTGATATCCTGAACCAGACCCTCAGATTCTCGTCAGTGAGGCTGTACTCGTTTCCCGCACCCCAGCCCTGACTTTGGTACCACATTCGCTCGATGGAGCCTAGAAAGTCATCTTCGCTGCCGATGAGAGATGCGATTATCTGCCCCAGAAATCCACTGAACAGAGACTCGATGCCCATCCCCGCACCGCCGGTCACAGCAGTCAGGGCGGCTGAACCCAGGGACTGGGTAACCAGAGCTTCAAAGTCGCTACTGTCTTTCTCATAGGCAACAATGTACAACCTGAGATAACTACCGACCTCAGGGAACGATATGGTCTCATACACTGCCTTTGTTTGATTGCGCTCGATGCTGAGATACTCTTCGTCCCGGGAGGGTATACGAATTATACTTTTATTTATCCCATCGTCTGCTGCGATGTGTATATACTGCTCCGGGGCGCCGCGCAGCCAGGACTCGCCGGTCTCAAACACGCCCACCTGGTAGATGGTGATAGTAATAGTGGGGTTCATCGTTGTGGCACTCGCCGGCACTGCCTGGGAGCTCTCTCCCGCCGCGTTGAAGGCTGCTGCAGTGTACGTGTAGGGCGTGGCGTAGTTAAGCCCTCTATCCTGGAAAGTATTGACATTGGCGTTGACAGCCCCGACGGAGGTACCATCCCTGTAGATATTGAATCCCAGTTCATCCGAGGAGTTATCGCTCCACCAGAGACTCACCGCGCTGGAGGATATCGCCTGGGCGGTCAAATTGGAGGGAACTGCCGGCGGCGAGAGTATCTGAGGGTTTGCCACTGACGGCTGTGAGGCGCTACCGCAGCCTGTACCGAGAATCAGACAGAGGGTGATCAATGCGGCTAATAAAATGTTGAGTTTCCCCATTCCACACCTCCACCCGAATACTGAAAATTACCCTTTTGGGGTCTTGACAATGCGCTTTCTTTGTATTATTGTAGCGACACTCTACCAGACAGGGGGTATAAAGTCAAGATGCCAGAACAGAAGATAGTGATCGACCTCAGCAGGGCTTTGATCAAAACCTACAAGCTCAGGCCATCAGGAACCAATTCGCCAACGGTGGAATCAGCAATCCCCAGGGAGCCCTTGGAGCGAGAGGCGAGAACCCTGGGGATACCCTTTGAGGAGTTCATGGAAAGGTACGAGGCTGTCTGGCATTATGACGGCTTCCCGGGGCTATATCTGACCTTCCAGGAGAAGCCCCAGCGCAAAGAATCAGGAGCTTAGTCATGAATTATGAAGGGGAAGCTAAGAAGGAGACCGATGCCTAGGGAGAAAGATTTGTTGAGAGATGTAGAAATACTGGGGCAGGCAGCTTCAGGGTCTTTTACCATGAACGATGAGTTTAAAGAAGCGTGCAGGAGGGGGCAGGAAGCCATAATTAGACTTTACCGGTTTGATGACCATCCCCCCGTAAAAGATGATAGTAAGGAAAAGCGAGGAGGATAGACGTGGAGCGTATTGCGAGTCTTACTATTCACGACCTTACTGAAAGGGAGCTCCTAATTCTACGCCACGAAGTTGATGGCCGAAAGAAGAGCGTCGCCGCTACTTGGCTTCTCTGGTTCTTCTTAGGTGAATTCGGGGCCCATCGCTTTTATCTGGGGCGGATTGGAACTGGCATTGCCATGCTTCTGACCCTGGGCGGTCTCCTCATTTGGGCTCTCGTGGACGGCTTTCTAGTCCCTGGAATGCTTCGTGCCAATGAGAGAAAAGTCCAAGTTGAGGTTCTCGGAGAGCTGGCGGCTTTGCGGGAAAGGAAAACGCCGTAGGGCGAGGGGGAAAAGATGAACGCGCGGCAATGGATAGACCCTTGGATAGACCCTTTCAAGCGTGAGACGCCACGCCTAACTGAAGAGCAGATGCTAGAGGATATCCTCTGGTACGTTCAGACCCGTGACTGGGTTACGCCTGTAGAGTTGCGGGGTAGGTACGGAGAGCGGGGAACAGGCGATCACGCGTTAACCTTGGGCACGAACTTAATTGTGTGGACAGGCCTCTCTGAAAGCCTGGTAACCGCCATCCTGCGCTTACTTGAAAAAAGGGAAATCCATGCGCATCCGGTATCCTGGTTGACTTACCTGATAGATGGCGGAGGGCTCAAGCTTCCCTTAGCTAAGCGGCCACCTAAGAGAGGTTATACCAGAGAACATTGGGCGCCGCTTGCTTTTAGAATGGGGCCGCGTTGCGGCCTAAAAGATTGTCCCGGTAATCGGAATTCATAGTCTCGCAATACCCCCCCCCTATGAAAAGTTATCACATTTTTCACAGGGGGTGCAGATGTGAGGACTGATGGGTTTAAACGAAATAATTGCTCGCATCGGTACTTCCGTGGGATTGACCCCCCGTGAGCGGACCGGCTATAATGATTATCCTCCAAGAACATCCTCACAGGATCAGGCTGGGGTGGAGGCTGCCGGGGAGGTCGATGTTGGGGAGCCGCGTTTTCACGACATTCTAAGAAAGCTATCCCCCTCCAACCGAAGGCTGATCAGGGAGCTGGCTTTCAAGCTGGCAACGGCGCAACCGCTCGCAGACCAAGCAACGGACGAATCCTCCAATTTGCAGGAGTTCGTGGATTCCTGGCTCCTGTCCTTGACGGTCAGGGGCAGGAGCCTCAAGACGATTGCCCTCTACGGGAACTATGTGTGCCGGCTGCTCGAGAAATACCCCAGCCCGACGAGAAACGACCTCCAGGAGCTTCTGGCACAGAGGGCCTTTACGGTCGGTGTGCACGCCCAGGGCAATGCCATCAACGCCTACAGGTCGTTCTTCACCTACCTGACCGATAACAATATCATCACCAACAATCCCGCAGCGGGCCTGAAATCGCCCTCCAGACCCTTGCGGGAGCGGAATATTCCCCCCGCGAGCGACATAGCCCGGCTGCTGACGGCCCCCATGTTAAACGACAGGGACCGTGCCATAATCCGGACGCTGTCCTCATGCGGCCTCAGAATCGGGGAATTACTATCCCTCAAGCGCTCCGACGACGTAGACCTGGAGAAAATGAGGCTCCGGGTTATCGGAAAGGGCAACAAGCAGCGCTCCGTGCCCATGACCGAGGAGACGGCAGCCTGTATCCAGCGCTACCTGATCACCGCCCCACCCTCAGTATGGCTCTTTCCCGGCAATGACCCCACCAGACCATACAGCGAAAGCGGGCTGGATAACCGGTTTGCTTCCCTCTGTAAGAAGGCAAAGGTTAAGCCAATAAAACCGCACCAGCTCAGGCATTACCTCGCCAGCTATCTGCTCAAAAAGGGCGTAAATCTGAAGGTGGTGTCCCAGATCCTGGGACATGCCAGCCCCTCAGTCACCGCCAATGTCTACTGGCACCTGCTCGATGAGTCGGAAAGGGAAAAGGCATATTACCAGGCCAAACCGCTCCAGGATGTGGATGAGGAAATAATGATGAGAAGCGCTGTAGCTCAACTGAGCTTTGAGTTCGATATCGAGCCTGAGGAAGTGTAGACATGCTCATAACAGTGACACAGGATGGGAAGGTAGTTGCGGAGCTGACAGGCAGCAACGCCATCGTCGTAGTCATGAATGCCGATGGCGGCGGGAATAGCGCTTTCTTCGATGAAAAGGAGAGCCTGGCCAGGGCCTGCATGATACTGGCACTTTGTGTCTTATCCCAGGAGGTAAGGACTAAGTACCAGGACCTGCTGGGATATCTCACCTATGCGCTGCATCTGATGCCGCCTTCGGGGCGCTGCCCCAGGGTGCTGGCCGAGCCGCCATCGCCGAACTAATAGGGAGGTGCTGAGATTATGTCAAAAATAAAGCTCGGAATATTCTTGGAAGTGGACGATAAGGGCAAAGAAACTGGTAGATTTCAAGTGGCCGAAACAAAAAATGAATGTGTCTGGGATACTTTCCCCACAGAAGAAAAAGCAATCGCGTACATGAAGAAGGAGCAAACAAAGTTAGATAGGAATGAAGCAATAAGAAAAGATTATTTGAATTGGGAACCTAGTATTATGCGTACACATCATATCAGTAGACAAGAGCTTCGGCATTTTCTTGTTAATGACGTGTGTATTTAACATAAATCTTGCACTTGGCTCGAACTAAGGAAGGGGGTGAAAATGTACGACAGATATCAACATTGGTCAACACCAGATGTAAGGATTCCACTGTGTCCTGCACGGTCTCGCAGTATTGAAGACCAGGTTCTAAAAGACTTAGCTGCAGCAAAGGATGATATGGAAAAAGTCGAAATACTTGATAGCTATGCAGCATATGCTGAGCGAGTCTACCGTGGAAATGTTGCAAGTGCACTTGCCCAACAAGCTGGAGACGTCTTTAGCTCATTTTTGGTTCAATATCTAATGTCCCAATTGCCATCCGTATTTCCGCCTCATCGGGGAGGGATGGCAAGACAGACGGAACAATAGGGGGCTTGTAGCTGGAAGCAAGGGAGAGCCCAATAATTATGTGCAGGTGTTTAAAAAAGATGTTATCAGAGTTATTGAAGTTTTTACACAAGCTTCCCACTTGGAAAAGTCCCCCGGCCGATACGGGAAAGCGAGCTGAAGTGGGGAAGCAGCCCCGCAAAGCTCCTCTACCTGGGAGGTTAATCAGTACCTGGACAGGGTTGCCTAACGCCCCTAAATATCAGCCGTGTCCGGAGTGTAACCGCTCGTGCAGAAGGGCAAAAAAGACAGCTCGCGCAGCTACCTACGTGTGTAAGGGGTGCAAGATCACAGGGGGCGACGTTACGTTTGAGGTAAGTTTCGAGCGCAGACGGGGCAAGAGGCGGTGAGCCAGAACCTTAAATTCTTTGAACAGGAGGTGTCTTATGAGTCTACCAACACAAGCAG
>DATKWL010000026.1:0-3783 GCA_035529555.1 Dehalococcoidia bacterium
AGAACCAGGGGCGGGTCGGTGGAGACCGGTGTCACAAAGCTGAAGGGAGCGGCATTGGCTCTGCCCTCCTTGTCCACTGTAGAGATCAGTAAAGTGCATCGCGGAGAAAGTATTTCATAGAATCCCGAAGGATTGATTTCCATAGTTCCTCCTTTTCCGTTCCAAAACAGGCGCTCTAGTCTAACCCCTAATACTTCCGCAGTCAAGGGACATACAGGTTTGATTTAAGAGTGCAGATAGCCTGGTTGTTTACTGGCTTTAGAGAGCTTCGATGTATGTTAGCGCTTCCCGGAGGTCTTTGGCTTCGAAATCGGGACGAGGCAAGTCGTCGGTTAAAACGATGCCCCTGCGGTTGACCCAGACTGTCGCCAGTCCTGCTCCTTTAGCGGCTGCGATGTCGTGCTCCGGGCTATCGCCGATGACAATGACATCCTCGGGGCGGGAATTAGTTGACATAACTGCATTGTTGTAGTAGCTGTTGCTGTGTCCCTTCAGACCGAGGTGGTCTTTATCGAAAACATAGCTGAAATAGCTCATGCCTCCAGCTTTCTCCAGGGCTTTGGCCTTCTCAGGAGCATAGTCGCCTGTGGTGAGGCAGAGGATGTGCTTGTCCTTTACCTTGTTCAGGAAGGGCAGGGCGTCGGGGTAGAAGGCGGGGTTAGTCCAGGTCTCCAGTTGTGCCTGTCTGAACTTGCCTGCCAGCTCGTTAGCCACCTTTTCCTCGTAGGGTTTCTTCAGAGAATCGAAAAGAAGCCTTTGATGGAAGAAGAAGTCGTCATGCTTTTCAGGGTAGCGCGTATGGACAATGCCGCGGTGCACCTGGAGATAAGCCCTCAAGATGTCGATGCCGTTCAAGCCGAGTAAGCCGTCGAGCTTGGCTTTATACTTGGCGTCGGAATCGTGTAGAGTGCCGTCGTAATCTATGAAAAGCACTTTTTTCATCAGGGGAATACGCTGTGGAGGCGTCGTAGAGCCTCCATCTCCTCTCTATAGCCCAGTTTGGCGTTGCGCACCGCACGGGTTAAAACTTCTATGCTCTTGTCGTAGGTCTTGCGGTCCACAGGATAGGGTATACCGTCCTTGCCGCCATGGGCGAAGCTGTAGCGGGCGGGGTCGCGGAAGCTGGGGGCAACGCCATAGACCAGCTCCGAGATGAGGCTGAGAGCGCGTATGGTGGCAGGTCCCACGCCCTCCATGCCGAGCAGGCTCTCGAAGTTGTCTGGCTTGCGTTCGTAGGTGCTGATAAATATCTTCTCCAGTCGGTCGGGGTGCAGGTCTGCCAGGCTGAGGTAATGATGGGCAGGGAGCGTTAGCGATTTGATTTTCCTCAGTTCCTCTACTAGCTTTTCGGGCTTATCCTCGGCGGCGACCTCGGTGACTATTTTGCGAGCGTTTTCGCTTTCAGTTGCCACCATGTTCAGAGCCTTGCCGAATCCCTGGGAACAGATGGCTGAGTGGGGCTCGCAGACAAAGTCCTGCACGCCCTCGCTGAGCCAGTGATACCTGCGGGCGTAGCGGTTCTTCTCATTCATCCCCTGTTGAATCACTGCCCAGTCGCCCTTGGGGGTGAATACGAAGGTGTGATGGTAGAGCTGGTAGCCATCCTGA
Organism: Dehalococcoidia bacterium; assembly: GCA_035529555.1. Taxonomy (GTDB): domain Bacteria; phylum Chloroflexota; class Dehalococcoidia; order SZUA-161; family SZUA-161; genus VGNW01. The sequence continues at coordinate 1,609 of DATKWL010000026.1, forward strand.
AGCGCAACCGAGTCGACCTTCGCTGTCATCCTGCTGGCGTAGACCAGCGGCACGGGGTCTTGAGAAATATGTTCGCAGTGCTGGGTGATCTGTGCAGGTGTCTGTCTTGAGGTCTTGCCCTTGCCCCCGGCAATATAGAAGCCCAAATCATTTTCCAGTCCCTTCGTGCCCTCTTTAAGAGCACCACAGACTGTGGTGGTGGTGCCGCTGGAGTGCCAGTCCCAGCCCAGTACGCAGCCCAGCGCCTGGAACCAGTGAGGGTCTGACAACCGCCGTAACATCTCATCGGAACCGAACTCGGATACCACAGCTATGGATATTTCACGGGCCAACTTGGTCATGCGCTCGAAAAGCCATCGAGGCGCTTTGCCATAGTGGAGGGGTAAATTGGCTACGCCGGTTCTGGTTGGTTGAGACATTTTTGTTACTCTCGTTCTTCTTAGGCCTATTATATCCTGAAATAGAGCGATGCTGTAAATTAGTAGGGGCGACTCGCCGAGTCGCCCCTACATTATATGTTTTAATAAGTAATGCCTAGTCTTTGTGCATGTAGGCGTTTTTCACGTACTGAAACATCATGCGCTGTGCATTATAAAACGAGCCGTTTATAGCGATAGCAGAACGCATGATGTTGGCATATGCATCTGCCTGCCGGTAAAACATGGGCACAATCTGGCGCTCCAGTTTGTCGTATAGCGAAGCAACCTCTTGAGAAGGGTCGGTTCCGGGCAGGTCTGATTCGCCAATAGACCAGCCTGTTACACCTTCCACATGCCCTTCCACCCACCACCCGTCGAGCACGCTCAGGCTGGGCACTCCGTTGAGCGCAGCCTTCATACCGCTGGTGCCCGACGCCTCATCAGGTTTCAGAGGGGTGTTCAGCCAGAGATCCACGCTGGAGCAGAGATACTTCCCCAGCGCCATATCGTACTCCTCCAAGTAGACTACGGTTATGGTATCGCGCAGCGCTTCAGCAGCCTGAAAGATGCGGCGAATTAGAGCCTTGCCACCTTCGTCTCTGGGATGAGCCTTGCCTGCATAAATGATTTGCAGTGGCCCGACTTCACGCGCTATTTTTTTCAGGCGCCCCAGATCGGTGAACAGCAGGTCGGCCCGTTTGTATGTGGTGGCGCGACGGGCGAAGCCGATGGTCATAACATTAGCAAAAAGACGGACGCTAGAGCGTCGCTCCACCTCGGCAAGCAGCTCGAGCTTTGCCTGCGTGTGAGCCTCGCTGATTTCGTTGAGAGGAATATTTATAGCGTAGCGCAGATAAAGGCTGTCATTGCGCCATTCGGGAATGTGATGGTCGTAGAGTTTCTGAAAGGCCGGTGATGTCCACGTAGCAGCGTGCACGCCATTGGTAACCGAGTTGATGGGGTAGTTGGGGAACATGCTGCGGGAGACCTCCTCGTGGCGCATGGAAACCCCGTTTATATATCGTGAGAGCGACAGGGCGAGATTGGTCATGTTCAGCACTCCGTCATGAATGGCACCCACTGTTTGTAAAGCATTGATTGCTTCCTCTCCCAGCACCTGCCTTGCCAGACTCAAAGGAAACTTATCGAAGCCAGCGGGGATAGGTGTGTGAGTGGTAAACACGCATCGGTGATGCACTGCTTCCCGGTCTGCTTTGACGACATCGTGCAGCCCTTTGCTCTCGTGTCTCTCCTCCAGCAAAGCCATTGTGAGCAGGGCGGAGTGCCCTTCGTTCATGTGATAGGTCTGCACTTTTTTGTATCCCAGGGCGCGCAGCATGGCTACACCGCCCAAGCCCAGCACGACCTCCTGGCACAGGCGGTAATGGTCGTCTCCACCGTAGAGGTTATCTGTGAGGGTCTGGTCCCAGAGGCTATTTTCGGGGAGAGCCGTATCCAGAAAAAAGACAGGGACAGTGTGTCCGATTACGCCGTGCACGACGTAGCTCCAGGCTCGTATCTGAACTTTTCGCTCTTCGATAGTTACCGAGGCACGGGGAGTTAGTGGCTCGAGAAACTGCTCCGGAGACCAGATGGCGGGACTCTCAGTCTGGTTACCCTGAGCATCGAGGTGTTGTCGGAAATAGCCCTTTCGGTGCAGGAGCGTCACGCCGACCATGTGTACGCCCAAATCAGCGGCAGCGCGCAGGGTATCGCCAGCCAGCATGCCCAGGCCGCCGCTGTAGGTGGGCATGGC
>DATKWL010000027.1:0-6692 GCA_035529555.1 Dehalococcoidia bacterium
GGCGTCTTTGGATTTGACGAGATACTTTCCAACAGGCGTGCCATCACCGTACCGTCTGAACCTCAAAGCACTTCCCACCAGGAAATTATAGAAATACCTGTTACTACTCGAATAAAGCCCGGTAGATACGATTTCTACGTCAAGATCGGGTTAGGCGTCCCACCAAGGGCGATTTCAGCGACCACAAGGGACGTCATTCAGGTGGTGAGTTGAGACGTTAGGAGACTAAGGTAATGCACGACCTACCAGGCATAGTAGGGGCTATCTCAGGGTGCGCCTCTCTACTCGGGATAGTCTTTTGTTTGGGTATCTGGCGAGGAAAGGTTGATGATTTAATAGGGTATGCCAAGAACTATCCACCCGCAGAAATGTGGACGATGGTCAAGACCCTCTGGGAGATATACGTGGTTGATGCCCTTCATCACCGTCCCGACCTGGCGCATCATGGCAGCGGGTATACGCTGAAGCCTGAGGGCGAAGACTGCATACCAGATTATATGCTCCCGCTGTTACAGCGAATTCCTCGTAATCCTCTCAACCATGAGAACATCGCTTCCGGCTACATAGTCGTGAAGCATATCGGCCTGGAACTCATACAGAAGATGTCTGAAGAGAAAGAGCTCAGTGTTCAGGAGGCTGTTGCTATTCTGAGCACCTATCTGGATGCTCACTCCAATAACGCACATCCTCCAGTCTAGCCAAAACTTCCCTGATATCTCCATCAATTTCTTCGGTAAAAACCCTTGACAAAAGCCCACCTTTTGGTTTACAGTTGTTATCGTGTTCGTAATATTATCAAAGGGAGGGCTGTATGCGGAATGTAATCTGCATCTCAGACATGCCACCTGACCTTCACGACTGGGTGAAGTCCGAGGCCAAGCGCCGGGCTGACAAAGTTGGCCGACGCTACTCTGTGGCTCTAGTCTTTCAGGAGGCTGTCGAGTTGCTAAAGGCAAAGCTGGAGAATAACCACGCTGCGCCCAAGGAGGCGGGGCATGCCGATTAAAGGAGTCTCTAGTGCTCGCAGGATGGACCGGCTCGGCATAATCCGCCTCGGCGTCAAGATTGAGCCAACCGATAAGTCTCCGTACCCCAGTGCTACTGACCACTTCGTATGCCCGCCAGAGGTTCAGGCGGTCTTTGGTGATAAGCCCAAAGAGCTGGCCATCATGTTCCCGTCTGACGATGAAGAGCAGATTGCCCGCCAGTATCTACGCTGCTACGGGCGAACTTACGGCCTGGTGTGCTGGGGTGATGGCGAGAATGGCCATCAGAAGACTGATACTCGCACCGGTGCCAAGGCTGACCGCAATACAAAGGGCTGGGAATGGCGCGACGTAACCTGTAACCCACAGGACTGCCCGGAGTTTGGGGCTCGCTGTCGTAAAGTGATGACCCTCATGTTCATGATGCCCGATGTCCCAGGGATAGGTGTGTGGCAGATTAACACTACCTCTTTCTACTCTATTCAAAACATAAATACTACCCTGGAGATCATCCGGAACCTCACCAAGAGCCCGAAGTGCCCAGAGGGTAGGGTCTCCTGGATACCGCTAACCCTCTCTCTCGGGCCTCAAGTAGTCAGCCCGCCAGAAACCGGCACCAAGACCGTCTTCATCTTGCACATCAAGTCAGATATTAAGATGGTTGACGTTATCAAGAAGGCTCTGCTGCCGCCCAGTCGGGTGCTCGTCCCAGAGCCGGAGCTAGAAGAGGCTCCCGACGACCTGTACCCGAAGGAAGTTCTGGAGATTGCCGAGGCGGGTACCCCAGAGCCAGAGCCCGAGCCAGAAGTGGAGGATTTATTCGGCCTCAACGCCGAGCGTCAGGAACACTGGGACAAGATTAAAGAGCTTACCGGTGACTTCGGCCAAAAAGAAACTGGCATCCGCTTCAATGCCAAGACAGCCCAGAGCTACTTTGCCCAGGTCTGTGATATAAGCATACCTCTGGAGGAGCTCGCCGCCAGAAAGGTACCCCCATCTCTAACCGTCCATCATCTCAAGGAGTTACGGCAACGGTTAGAGCAGTCCTGCATGAACCTGGGATAGCCTGGGTTCTATTCTATTTGAAAGGGGGTATTTATGGCTGGAGATCCCGCTCAGCCCAGAAGTCGTATGTTTCATGTCGGTGGGAGACCGATGAGAACCTGGAACGTCCATGTTGGCTGTGAGTTCCTTTGTACCTATTGCAGCGCCAGGAGGCTCGCAACCACCCGCTTAAAGCACTCTCCGCGCTATCTTGACGGCTTTTCTCCCCACCTGGTAGAGACCGAGTTCGGCCGGAAATTCAAGCCCGGCGACTTCGTATTCGTCGGCTATATGGGAGATATCTCCTTCGCCAGCCGTCCCATTATCATCGACATCTGCCGCATCATCCAGGAGCAGCCCGAGGTCAATTTCCTATTCTGCTCAAAGAGTCCCCTCCATTACTGGTCTTGGAACATTCACTGGCCGGATAACCTATATCTTGGCTCCACGATAGAGACCAACCGAGACTACAAACTGACCAGAGCGCCCGCTCCCATGTACCGCTACATGGCGATGCGGGCGATTGACTATGCCAAGAAATTCCTCAGCATTGAACCCATCTGTGACTTCGACCTGGACTTGATGCTGTCTTGGATAGTTGAGATCAATCCCGATATTATCGAGGTCGGAGCCGACAATTACCATAAAGGCTTGCCCGAACCACCGTGGGATAAGGTAGAAAAGTTGCTCACCCATCTCAAGGCTAACTTCCCGACGGTAGTAGAGAAGGTGGGCCTAGAGAATTTGTGTAACAGGAAATCCGTGACACAGAAGAACAACCATCAAGTGGCTAATGCAATGTTTTATGACCCCGTTATTGGTGGTTGGCACTGATGGCAGCAAGAAGTAACGGATTTTCCGTGACGGAGTTCTATGTCAAAAGATAGACCCTGGCTTAAGATGTGGACCGACTGGCTAGGTGATATCAAGATGGACCGGCTATCGCTGGCCGAGCAGGGCGCTTGGTGGCGACTGATCAGCCTATGCCATGAGTGCCAACACAAAGATGGCACGGGCAAGCTTGATGGTGCTCTGGCGGACTCTGGCTCCCCCTTATCCCTGGCCGAAATAATGAAGAGCCTCAAGATTTTTGAGGAACTTGACAAAGCCATCTTTGCTCAGATGCTTGAGAAAATGGTCAACGCTGGCAGCCTACAGTGGGACTCAAATACTCTATACGTGCTGCACTATGAAGAGCGGCAGAGAGCTCTCACCGATACAAAAGAGGACCGCAGGAGACGGCAACGTGAACTTCGAGACTTTAAGAAAAGAGAAGCAGAAAAGAACCCCTCCCCTCCCCAAGAAGAAGAGTTAGAGTTAGAGTTAGAGGCAGAGGAAGAGACTCAGGCTCAAGATTGTCACGTTAAATCCGTTACTCAGGCACAAAGAAGAAAAAGTGGTAACGTAAATTCCGTTACATTGACTAAAGAACTCTCAAGATGCTACGAGAAATATATTGGCCTGCTCAATCCTATGGACGCCGATAGGATGAGAGAGTTTTTGGAATACTATGAAAGTCACCAGGGCAAGATAGATTGGGTGGAGCAGGCGTTTAAGAACGCACCTGTAAATAAGCGCCGATGGCCTTACGTACAGGCTATCTTGGAGAGATTTATTGAAGAAGGAGGACCAGATGGCAGAGCAGGACAGAGAGATAGAGCCAATCGGGGAGATACTACGCCGAGCTCAGGAGAGTCAGCCTGGCCGGGGTGGGACGTTATCCGACCAGACGCTCCCGAGCCAACCGAAGGTCGAGGAACGACCTGAAGAGTGCGTGTGTCGGAGCTGTGGGGCCAAGTTTCAGGGTGAGGTAACCATCTATCGGTACTATAACCCGCCGAAGGAATATCGGACCCAAGAGTGCCCCCAGTGCCAGGAGAAGAGAGAGGCCGAAGAGAGAAAGCGACACGAAGAGCAGTCCGAGACCAAAAGGATGGCACTCAGGACACAATGGCGTCTGGAAAGCGGCTTGCCCATTCACCTTCAGAATGTTCAGTTCAGCAACCTCGATACCAGCTATAATCCGAAGGCACAGAAGCTTTGCCAGGACTGGGCAGCTAGGTTCGACCTAGATAGAGCAAAGGAGTCGGGCTCCTTGGTTTTATATTCTCGTGAGCCTGGAGTCGGGAAAACAACCCTGATGGCGTGCATTACTAACCTTATTTTCGATAACTGGATGGGCGAACCGTCTGAGAGGTCTTGCCCCATTCGGTTCATCAGCGGTCCCAACCTCGTCAGGCGTATTCGGTCGACCTACGGTATCCGCAAGGAGGATAATGTCCACGAGCGAGAAGAAGAGGTCTACCGCGAGTTGACAGGCAAACCCCTTCTGCTCCTGGATGATTGTGGCAAAGAGAAGGCTTCGGACTTTACCCGGGAGACTTACTGGTATATTATCAATGAGAGGGTAGCGGCTGGCTTGCCTGTCGTGATGAACACCCGTCTCCCTCTGCATGGTGAGGGTGGTCTAAACGAGCTCATGGGTGTGGACACTGTAGATAGGCTATATGGTATGTGCCAGGGAAGAACGGTGGAGGTAACTGGAACCAGTTACCGCCGCCTGCACAAGATACCTTAAACATTGTAACGGATATTCCGTTACGGACTTCGTCATAAGGAGGTACCTTGACTGATATAGAGATAATGAGGAGGGCTCTTGACCGAGAGAATGATACACGGCGACCCCCGAATATGCGTCACTGGGAATTCCATGCCGTCGGTGCTACTCGGGATGACGTGAAACGCCTCGTGGACCAAGGCTATGTCTGTGTCTCTACCCGGGATCGTACAATCACCAAATACATACTGACAGATAAAGGAAGAAATATTGTCTGGGCTGAATCAATGGAGAGACAGTTTGAAGCGGTTTCAGTAAGTGAAGTTACGGAGGCTCTAGAATTGATAGTGGGCTTTGATGATATAAAGCTGACTATAGCGGAGGCTCTCGCTTCCCGGCGCAAGATTAACTTCATGCTTGAAGGGCCACCCGCATGTGCCAAGAGTGTTATCTTAGATGGCATAAGGTCAATAGTGCCTTCTTCCTACCAAGCCTTTGGGTCGAGGACATCAGCCGCCGGGTTGAGTGAGGTACTCTTCGAGCTACATCCAAATGTTCTACTGCTCGATGAGGCGGATAAAATGAGACATGACGTATATTCGGTCTTACTAGGGCTTATGGAGTCCGGTGAGATACTGGAAACTAAGAGCAAAAAAGCACTCCGTAATGGGACGCAGGTCTATACCCCCAAAGGACCACGACCTATTGAAACATTGGCGGTTGGCGACTTAGTTTACGGCATTGATGGGAATGCCGTACCAGTCCTCGGGGTATTTCCTCAAGGCGAACAAGATATCTACGAGGTCAACTTCTCTGACGAGCAGGTTCTCCCATGCACTTTAGAGCACCTTTGGGAAATTGAGCGCTCGAATGTCAAGCCAAAGGTGATTGAAACGTCTGAGCTCCTTCAGATATCTCCCCGCTTGCTTTCGAGAACTTGGGTTCCTGTTGTAGAGACTGTCCGTTTCCCATTCCAACCCGTTCCTTTAGATGCTTACGCCCTCGGTGCCTTCATTTCGAATGGTGGTCTTACGCGAGAGGTTTTGGTACTGAGCACCACTGAGGGCACTTTTGACGACCCGGTGCTAGCACGGGTAGCAGCGGTTGCGCCCGAGGGTTATAGCTTCAAGAGGACAGGTGGCGGCGGATACGACTTTTCCTTAACGCGAGACGAGCGAATCACTGGGAGGCACCCATGGATTAGTGCGTTACGAGAACTAGGGTTGTGGGGCAAGTATAGCCACGAAAAGTTTATCCCCTCAATCTATAAGTACAACAGCGAGGAGGTACGATGGGCTCTCATCCAGGGACTCATGGACACTGACGGCTTCGTGGGCAGCGGCAAGTATGACCGGCAACCGCGCACATCAACATCATCAGCACGCTTGGCGGATGACATTGCCGAGGTAGTGGAAAGTTTAGGCGGGATATGCGCGATCACAGTCAGACCGGCTAGCTATCTTAATAGGAAGACCGGGCTAAGAGTGCCTTGCAAACCAGCCTACGTTGTCCGCATCACCCATCCTGATGCGACAAAGTTTTTCCAACTTGAACGGAAGCGCTCCCTGTGCCGGAAGAAAGTTAAGCCTATGCGCCGATATATTAACTCTGTACGTTTTGTTGGTCGAGACGAGGCCACCTGCATTGAGGTAGACCACCCTCGGCAACTGTTTCTGGCTGAAGGATTTGTGCCTACACATAATACCCGCGGCATAAAGCTCGAGACCACTGTTATTGCTGCCTGTAACAGCTCGAAGAAGATGAGCCCGGAATTTCTATCAAGGTTCGCCTTTCATCCTCATTTCCCCGAGTATAGCCGTGATGAGTTCATAGATGTGGTCATTGGTATGCTTGCCCGTCGAGAGGGTTGCCCGGAGGACATTGCCCGAACCATAGGTATAAAAGTGTATGACATGGGACTCGGTGACGTTCGGAAGGCTCGGGGTGTCTGGCAGATCATGAGGGAACCTACAGAAGCCGAGGTCGAGAGGGTTATCCAGATGAATATTAAATATGGCCCCCGTAACGATAACCGCCGCCGGAAGCAGCCCCGGGGCTCATACAGGATGAAGATATGAGAGTAGCTGTAATCAATAGTTCATACC
>DATKWL010000028.1:0-3355 GCA_035529555.1 Dehalococcoidia bacterium
CAATTGGGGTTCCAGGGTTCCTGTCTCCTCGCCGACCCTGATCATCTCCGGCATCAGGGCGGGGAAAATAGGGTCACTACCCAGTGCCTCGGATAGCAGTTTTCCGTTGTTCACTTGTATCCGGGCATTTTCCAGTGACTCCGCTAATACCGCATTATCTGTGGTTTCTGCCATTAATCTGAGAGCTTCAAATAACGGAATGCCGGCGCCGATCAGCATGGATACGTTTCGCGTAAACCTGGCCAGACCACCCTTCAGTACGGCATTCCCGATAAGGGGTAATTTCAACATTAGTTTGTCCTTGCGTTTTTTGCCCCGGGGCGTTTTCTGATAGGCATATCCTGCAACTCCTATAAAGGCGATTCCGCCCGCCATGTACAGAAAATTAGCACTGAAAAAATCACCCAGTGCCATAAATATCCTGGTCAACAAAGGCAACTCTCCCCCCAGTTCAGCAAACAATGATGTAATCGCAGGCACTACAAAGGTGAGCATCACAAATACAGCGCCTATAGCAAGAAGCACTACAAATGCGGGATATGCTAGACTCCGTTTTACCTTAGATGCAGTTGCCTCGTCTTTTTCCATGTACTTTGACACATCTTGTAGAACCTGGGACAGGTTGCCTGCCTCCTCGCCTGTTCTAATCAAATAAATATAGAAAGTGGGGAAAACAGCGGGGTACTTGGCGCAGGCTTCCGAAAAGCGACTCCCTTTTTCCAGATCTCTGCTTATGTCATGCAATATGCCCCTCATAGTCCTCTTCCCGAACCTGCTCTGTATAGTTAAGGCGCGCAATATAGGGATGCCCGCATCAAGGAGACTGGCAATATTTCTACTGAATTGTATAAGGTCGCTTCGTTTAACTCCAAATAGCGATGGCAGCATCTTTTCCAGGGGCGGTAAGTGAATACTCCTTCTTAAATCTATAATGGTCAGCCCGGACCGCCACAGAGTTTCTTCGGCTGCCAACACCGAATCGGCCTCAACAACACCCTTCATCATGCTTCCTTCGGCTGTACTGGCATTGTAGCTGAACTCCATAGATATACCTCCCCAACTGCCATTGTATAAAACACGCTGTCAACTGTCTATAGTACTTTTAGCAGAACGCCCTGGTTATTTAGTTTTTAAATGAAATATGAATAGTGATAGCTTTATGAGACCTCCGGGCAGTTACGGTTCTTGAAGACAAAGAACAGATGCAGCGTGAAGGCTATGAGTTATTAGACGATGGTGAAAACATTCTTCATGATTTCGCCCGGCGTGGTGAGCCCGTCCCTGACCTTCTGCATGCCGTCTTTGCCCATGGCTATCATGCCTTCAGAGATTGCTTGCTCCTTCAATTCGCTGGCAGTTACCCCCTTCATCACCATCTTCCTTAGATTATCGGTGAGTGCCAGCAATTCATATACGCCCACTCTGCCCAGGAATCCGCTACGGGAGCAGAAGTTGCATCCGCGGCCAACCATGAATTTGTCCCTCGTCTCGCCCATAGCCGTTGCATAAGCCACGGCCCCGGCAGGCGGGACCTCCGTCATATTTCGGCAGTACGGGCACACTCGTCTGACCAATCTCTGAGAGAGGCTACCGATTACCGCTGAAGTAACCAGGAAAGGCTCCACACCCATATCTATCAAGCGGATCAGTGAGCTTACACCGTCATTTGCGTGAATAGAGCTCAGTACTAAATGGCCTGTGATTGCAGCCTGCACCGCTGTTGTGGCAGTCTCAGTATCACGTATCTCACCAACAAGGATAACATCCGGGTCGAGTCGCATTATAGCCCTTAGTCCCACAGGGAAGGTGATACCAGCCTGGCGATTAACCTGAATCTGGTTAATGCCCGCAAAACCGTACTCAATGGGGTCTTCGATGGTCATTATATTCCGCTCTTTGGCATCGAGCTTCTGCAATGCGGAGTAAAGCGTTGTAGTTTTACCTGAACCGGTAGGCCCGCTGACCAGAATCATGCCAAAAGGCGAAGCCAGCAGTTTATCAAACGGTTGCAGAACCGATGGACTCATCCCCAGCTCCGGCAGTTTTATCAGGAGCATAGATTTATCCAGCACTCTGAGCACTGCCATCTCTCCATGAGACCCTTCAACCGTAGCTACACGAAAGTCTACTCGCTTACCGTTTATCGTTGCACTGAACTGGCCGTCCTGAGGGCGCCGCCGTTCAGCGATATTGAGATTTGCCAGAACCTTGATTCTGGTCAAGATAGCAGTGTGCACGCCGAGAGGAAGCCGGACTGCTTCATGCAGCACTCCATCAATCCTGTTTCTTATCAGAAGGCTGTCTTCTTGAGGCTCTATGTGAATATCTGAGGCTCTGTCTCTGACTGCCTGGGTGAGCATCATATCCACCGCTTGCACAACCGGGGCCTGTTTCAGTGCCTCAGCCTCAGATATATCTCCTGTCTCCGTCTCCACCTTTATGCCGGCTATCTGGCTTACCTGCTGCTCAATCCGCGAAGTCAGCTTATAGTTGCCTTCTATAGCCTCCTCAAGTCGCATACCGACCGGTATCACTGTTACAATTCGCTTCCTGGTCAATGAAGCAAGCGTATTTATAGCCTTGAAGTCATGCGGGTCATCTGTGGCAATAGTCAATGTATCGCCATTGAGCGAAACCGGCAAGATGCGATGCTCTCTTGCCACCTGTTCCGGAACTAGAGCTACCGCTTCCGGCTGAACTTCGATGCGGCCCAGATTAACAACAGGAACACCATATTTAAGGCTAAGTAATGAGCCCAAAACTTCAGAATCTATCAGGCCTTGTTCCAAAAGGACATCAGCCAATTTTCTATTGCTTCGGGCTGCGATTTCCTGGGCAGTCTTCAGTTCGGCTTCGGTTATGAAAGCCCCTTTTACCAGAGTTTCCCCCAGGTCGCCATCGTTGTTTATCGTATTTCTGTCCGCCACTTCACTACTCTCACAAAATTTGCCTTTCGTCCAGCCCGATGAGCTGGATTTGTTTGGCTAAATACTTATTATATCACGAGATTTCAATACCACTAAAACTTTTTCCTCTGCAGAAGCCTATCTGCCAACTCCAGAGATACTATAAGCGAAGTCGAGCTCAAGCTCCCTGTAAAAAGTCTGTCGCTGTTTCTCAGATGTAATGCTTTCAAACAAATTCTTGATTGTTGCAGGCGTTAATGGTTCAGGACCAATGGGAACTAGCTCATTGTACAAGCGCAGCATCGGTGAGGCCGGCACTACCAGATGTACATCTGTAGCCCCCCACTGCATCGCCGCTCTAAGCATTTCATCTATATCTATCATCCCACCCCCTGATGTTTCGAACCCGGATTCATCTTGCTTTCTTCCAAATTCACATTCGTCTTCCT
>DATKWL010000029.1:0-3176 GCA_035529555.1 Dehalococcoidia bacterium
TCCCGAATTTGGCGCAGAATTGTGGGTTAACCCTTAACTCCGGCGGCAGCAATTCGTCGATGGTTAATGCTTGGCCCTTGATGTCATCAGGACGCTTTGTCCATTTATCAATCGATAGATAGTCCTCTTCGTACTCGCAGGCATGGTTGCCAATACCCTCGAATTCCCGTTTCTCGCCCATCTTTATTATCCCCTTTGCTTGGATTGTCATGGGGTGTGAGGATTTATGAAATTGATGACCCCGGGCAAAGCTTTTCATCCGCCATTATACCACCTTTAGTGTTTTTCGATGTTATTACAATTTAAGCTTGCGTCATGTTTTATTCGTATATATACTATGCGCAAGCAAACAATTATCTAATCTATTAAGTGAGTTTGTCTGTGTATTCTCAAAGACAAGTACCTATAATTTATAATCTCTTCCCTCGCCTTGTAGGAACTATGCCTCAGTGGCTTCCTCATGCCAATCGTGCTGCGGACATGGGCTTTAACTGGTTGTTCGTAAACTCCATCCATTATCCGGGGTACTCAGGCAGCCTTTATGCAGTCAAACACCATTACTGGATTAATCCCGATTTCGTACCGAAGGGTACCCCGAGTGATGGCATGGCTCTGTTGAAGCAAACCCTGCACAACTTCGTTAATATCGAGCTCTGGCCTATGATGGACCTCGTTATCAACCATACTTCGCGAGACTGTCCTCTGACCAAAGAGCATCCTTCCTGGTATGTTCATGGCAGAAATGGGGAGTTAATCAGCCCCTTTGTCCGGGATTTGTACGACCTACAAAAGATAACGGTATGGGATGACCTCGCCGAAATAGACAACAGTGGCTCGATTGACCGTGAGGGGCTCTGGGGATTCTGGGCCGGGCTGGTGAAGCATTACCTGCACCTGGGGTTCAAAGGATTTCGCTGCGATGCGGCGTACAAAGTGCCTGCCGATTTATGGCGCTATCTTATTAAAGTGGCGGCAGAGATCGACCCGGAGGCGCAGTTTTTTGCAGAGACGCTGGGCGCTCCCGAGGAACAGACTCTGGCACTTCACGATGCGGGGTTTCATTACCTGTTCAATAGCTCGAAGTGGTGGGACTTCGGGCAGCCCTGGTGCGTAGAACAGCACGAGAAATTTGGCAGAATTGCCCCCTCGATATCTTTCCCTGAAAGCCACGATACTCCCCGTCTTGCCAGTGAGACCGGGGGCAGCGAGGCGGTACAAAGGCAGCGCTATGCCTTCGCCTCGATGTACTCCGCCGGGGTTATGATGCCCATTGGCTATGAGTTCGGTTTTAAGAATAATCTGGACGTTGTCTTTACACATCCGCTCGACTGGGAAAAGCCTGCCTTCGATTTACAGCCGTTCATAAGAAGAGTCAATTTGCTCAAGCTGGAGCAGCCATTCTTTCATGGGGAGGGGACCCTTAAGTTAGCCAAGGTAAATGAAAATATTCTCGTGCTGGAAAGATGGAACCAGCAAACTCCTGGCAAGGTGGGATGGATAATAGTGAACAGAAGCTGGGATAAACCGGTGTCAATGGCCATAACCGACATAGACTCTAAAGCCAACCATCGGCTGCACCGCATCTGCAAAGATGATAGCCCTCGGGAGGGAGAGCCGCTTCCGGAGCAAACCTTGACACTCGACCCCGCGGAGGTAGCCCTGATATTACTGCCATGATTCCCATTAGCTTATCGGGTAGCCTGGATCATCTGCTCCAACCTGCCCACAAATCGATTAATATAAATCACTGAGAGCTGAAAACTGACCGCTGAAAGCTAATTATTATGGGTTCTAACAGAGCAAGTGGAATTCTATTGCATCCCACTTCCCTCGCGGGCCGATTCGGCACAGGAGACCTGGGCAGAGAAACCTATCGTTTTGCCGATTTTCTGGTTGATACCAAGCAGCGCCTGTGGCAGGTATTGCCCCTGGGACCCACAAACCGTTCGGGTTCTCCTTATCAATGCCTCTCCGCCTTTGCCGGCAATCCTTTGCTGATAAGTCTGGAACTGCTGTTAGAAGAGCACCTGCTTAAACCATCTGACCTGAAGGAAGCCCCAGCTTTCCCGGAGAAAACAGTTGACTTTAAATCGGTCCGCAAGTTTAAGCTATCGCTCCTGAGGAAGTCGTTCGAAATCTTCGAAAAGATAGCTACACCTGCTCAACGAAGCAGATTTAACGTCTTCTGCGAGCAGAAGTCGTCCTGGCTTGATGACTATGCGCTGTTCATGGCATTGCAGGAGGCGCACGGTTCTGCAAGCTGGTATAAATGGGAAGCGGATATCAGGACAAGGCAACCTGAAGCCATAAAGAGATGGAGTGAAAAACTGACCCACGAAATAAAGTGCCATAAATATCAGCAGTACCAGTTTTTCAGTCAGTGGCTCCGGCTCAAGAAATATTGCAATAGCCGCGGCATCAGGTTGATTGGCGATATGCCCATATTTGTTGCCCTGGATTGCGATACGGTATGGTCTAACTCGCAGATGTTCTATCTGGACAGCCAGGGCAAGCCGACTGTGGTGGCTGGGGTGCCCCCAGATTATTTCAGTAAGACAGGGCAGTTGTGGGGAAACCCGCTCTATCGCTGGGATGTTATGGAGAAGGATGGATATGCCTGGTGGATAGAGCGTCTGAAAGCAACACGCTCGATGGTGGACTTCGTAAGAATTGACCATTTCCGCGGCTTCGAGAAATACTGGGAAATCCCCGCGGGAGATAAAACGGCCAGGAACGGGCGCTGGGTGCCCGGCCCCGGTGCCAAGCTGTTTGAGGCTGTTAGAAAAGCACTGGGGCATCTGCCCCTCATCGCCGAGGATTTAGGACTGATTACGCCTGACGTGGATGCTTTACGAGAGCAGTTAGGATTGCCCGGAATGAGGGTGCTACAGTTTGCCTTCGGCGGCGATCTCAAAGCAGACGAGTACAGACCTCACAACTATCCGCGGAACTGTGTAGTCTACACCGGCACCCACGACAATAATACGACCGTTGGCTGGTTCAGGGATGAGGAGGGGAAAGGTAACACTCTTAGCAAGAAAGCCAGGGATAAAGAGAGGCAGTTTGCCCTGAAATATATCGGTACGGATGGCTCGGAGATTAACTGGGACTTCATACGTCTGGCCCTGATGTCGGTTGCTGACATGGCTGTTATCCCTTTGCAGGATGTCATGGGT
>DATKWL010000030.1:0-6582 GCA_035529555.1 Dehalococcoidia bacterium
TAACTATCGGCCCTGCGTCCATACCCGCATCCATAAGCATAATGGTAACCCCGGTCTCTTTATCTCCAGACAGGATAGTAGAAGGTATGGGCGTAGCACCCCTGAACCTGGGTAAAAGAGAGGGATGGATATTGAGACATCCGAACCTCGGTATATCGAGCACACTCTGGGGCAAAATCTGGCCGAAGGCAGCCACAAGAATAAGGTCAGGCTTAAGATTAGCCAGGCATTCCACCTCGTCGGGATTGCGCAACCTGACCGGCTGGAACACCTCCACGCCATGCTCCAGTGCAACCTTCTTTACAGGCGACGGCTCCAGCGACCGACCTCTTCCGGTCGGCTTATCCGGTTGGGCATAGACCGCAACCACCTGATACTCGCTCTTGAGCAGGTATTCCAGAGGAGGAACACTGAACTCCGGCGTGCCCATGAAAACGATGCGCATATCAACCTCTTCAGTGACTGCTATTTTATCATATATAGAACAAGCTCCCAACCCATGCAAACGAATAAAGTAGGGGCACGGAATGCCGTGCCCCTACTTTATTAAGAGTCTATTTTTACTATAATATATGCCCGATTAACACGCCAACAGACATCAGCAAAGGCAGCGAAAGCGTGAGCATCACGTTGCGCCCCATGACCGGCACCAGCTTCTCTATCTGGTCATGGTATTTTCGCACTCCTATCATTACCATCAAACCCAGCGGAAGAGTCAGAAGCCCCAGCAGAGCCATGTAGGGCAAATATCCCAGCAGGACAGAGACGATTATGGCTAAATAGGCAGCGACTACCAGTTCGGCGTATATCATGGAGCTTATCTTCCGTCCTAGCACTATCGGCAGGTGCCGTCGATTAACTGAAGCATCTGCCTCGATGTCGGGGAACTGGTTGAGCAGAAGCAAGTTGCTGACCAGGAAAGCCGGAGCAAGAGATGCCAGGCCAGCTGCCAGAGAATATGTTCCAGTCAGAACAAAGTATGTGCCCATAATCATCAACGGGCCGAACCCCAAGCCAGGCGCGATAGCACACAACAAAGGCAACTTGGTTAGATGGGTAGTATAAAAGTAAATCACAAGGATGCCAGCAACGCCTATCGGTATAATCATCGCGCCGTAGACATATATGAAGTAACCGCCGATAGCAACGATTCCGGCAATACAGGCGGCGCCAAACATGTAAACATGTCGGGGATTTAGCAGTCCCGCCGGCAGCACGCCGCTGCCCCCGCTGAAAGGCGTCTTTATGGTTTTGAAATCCACGCCGCTTTTATAGTCGAAGTACTCGTTGAACACATTAACGGCTATGTGAGACAACAAAGCACCCACAAACGCCAGTGCCAGATAAAAATAGTTTATATGATAATTCTCATATACAGCTACAGATGCCCCCACCAGCACTGATACAGGCGTCAGCAGTAGAAACGGAGCCCTTATCTCCATCAACCAGGTCTTCAAGTCCTTCAATTCAGTTGCTCACCTTTCCCCAAGCTTTCAGCAGTAGCTATTAGCTTCCATGGGGATAATGATAGCCTATAACTGAATGCTGATGTCTGCACGCTTTAGGTTAACCTTACGCTCAATATGCAGAGAACAATAAAGACAACAATCAGGACAACTGTGAATCGGAACAGAGTCTTCTCGATGCCCCTTCTGGTTCTGAATGCTTGCTCGCCGCCCCCGCCGAATATACCGCTCATACCCCCGCCACGAATTTGACTTATTATGGTGGCAATCAGCGCCACAGCTATAATTATCACAGCTATTTCTATCGGTGCCATTTTACTACTTCACTGGCTGCATCTATGCCAGCTTCCTCCTTAATAAATCATTTACAATCTGGGGATTCGCCTGCCCCTTTGTAGCCTTCATCGCCTGACCAACTAAGAATTTTAAGGCCTGCTCTTTGCCCTGCCTGAAGTCCGCTACCGCTTGCGGATTAGCAGCTATCACCTGACCTATTATACCATCTAACTCTGAGGCACCGCTTATTTGAGCCAACCCCTTTTCCTTAACAATCTCTGAAGCCTTCTTCCCGCTGTGGAACATCTCTTCAAAGACTGTTTTCGCCATGCTGGTGCTTAGAGTGCCCTTATCTATAAGGTCGAGCATCTCAACGAGACGCTGCGGCGTGACCTTCGAGTCATCTATCTCGGTATTTGTGGCGTTGAGCAGCCTGTTGAATTCGCCCAGCAGCCAGTTCGCCACAGTTTTCGCCTTCTTCTCCGTATCCACTCCCTGAGGCATGAGTTTGAGGCAGGATTCAAAAAAGTCAGCCATTGCCTTCGATACCGTAAGAAGGCTGGCATCATATCGTGACAGTCCCAGCTGAGACATAAACCTGTCGCGCCGGGCATCGGGCAGCTCAGGTAAGCGCGACTTTATCTGCTCAACCCATTCCCGACTGACAGACAACGGCGGTAAGTCCGGCTCAGGAAAGTATCGGTAGTCGTGGGCCTGCTCCTTGCTTCGCTGAGATACGGTGGCGCCCTTCTCTTCCACCCACCCCCGAGTCTCCTGAACCAGACGCCCGCCTTCTGCGACAACCTTGCGCTGCCGCTCCACCTCATAGGCAAGGGCGCGATAGACAGCCTTGAAGCTGTTCATATTCTTGACTTCGACCTTGGACATGAACTTGGTGCTGCCCGCGGGACGGATGCTGATGTTGGCATCACAGCGGAAGCTGCCCTCCTCCATATTGCCTGTGGACACGCCGAGGTACTGAAGAATGCTGTGCAGCTTCATCAGGTACTCACGAGCTTCCTCGGGAGAACGCATATCGGGCTCGCTCACAATCTCCATCAGGGGCACGCCGGAGCGGTTGACATCCACCAGGCTATAAGACTCGCCGCTGGGGTCGGCACGGTGTACCAGCTTGGCAACATCTTCCTCCTGGTGCACTCTGGTGATGCCGATGCGCCTGGTTTTGCCATCTACCTCGATTGCAAGCCACCCTTTATGAGAGAGCGGGTTATCGTACTGGGAAATCTGATACCCCTTCATCAAATCGGGATAGGGATAGTTCTTGCGGTCGAACCTGGTATTCTCAGAGATAGAGCAGTTCAGCGCCAGGGCGGTCATAATAGCGTATTCTATGGCATGTTTATTGATGGTGGGAAGAACGCCGGGCATACCCAGGCAGACCGGGCAGACATGTGTATTGGGAGGAGCGTCGGCATATTCTGCGCTGCAGCGGCAGAACATCTTGCTCTTGGTGAGTAACTGGGCGTGAACCTCCAGCCCGATAACAGTCTCATATTCCATGTACGAATTCCCTATTTACAGCGCGTTTCCAGATAGTATATCAGCGCAGTAGATTAGTGGCAAGTTGAACACATATCAGCCGTTCGTGGTGAGCTTGTCGAACCATGAACAGGCCGTTCTCCCTTCGACAGGCTCAGGGCGAACGGTAAGAGGAAACAGACTTCTTTCTCATCCCTCCCCCAGAAAGTCCAGGACTTCCTTGTTGAAGCGGCTGCGCATCTCGATATTGAGGGCGTGGGAGCCGCCTTCTACCTTGACTAGCCTGGCATTAGGTATTCGGCTCGCTATTTGCTCGGAATATTTAGGGGGAATTATCTTGTCCTCCGTTCCGGTTAAGACCAGCGTAGGCACTGTAACCCGGTGCAGTCTATCCAGCGTGTTGTAGCCCATGACAGCCTCTATCTGGCGAAAATGCCCATCCACACCCACCATCTTCACATAGACTTTGGACAGTGGCGTAAGCAGCATCCTGTAAAGCCTTTTGTTGAAGGAAAGCGCAATGACGGTGTCCATCGCCTCTTCAAAGTTCACGCTCCGCAGGTCAACTCCATCAGGCCCTTCTTTGACCTTGAAGGCTTTCACCATGCGCTCATGCATATCATCTTCTTCTGTCTCTCCGATGGAGGCGCAAGCCAGGATAAGCTTGTCCACCCGTTCGGCGTGCTCGATGGCGATCTCCTGCGCTACCAGGCTACCCAGAGACATACCCATTACATGAGCTTTTTCAATGCCGAGGTTGTTCATCAACCCCAGTGTGTCAGAGGCCATCGTTCTGATGGTGTAAGGTTCAGTTGCCTTATCGCTTTTGCCGATACCCCTGTTATCGAAGATAATTACTTTGTAGTGCTTTTTGAATATGCGCATCTGGAAATACCAGCCTCTGCACCCTCCGCCGAAGCCCATTATCATAACCAGAGGCTCGCCCTGGCCGTGTACCTCGTAGTAAATATTGGTCCCGTTCACATTTGCTCCGGGCATATAATCCCCCTTCACCCCCTTTGCGAAAGTGGGAACATTGAATAATTATCCCTACTAGGATTTGGCATTTTGCACCGGCTAAGGGACCCCCAGCATCAGCGGTCAGTCTATAGTTTATCGTAAAGTTCGTCAAGGCAGTCCGCCAAGGGATAGGTATTTCCGCTTATATTCCTGTGCAGGTTATATAGGCGCAAATACTTTACAGCCCCATGTCCCTGTACGAGCTTTCGGCAGCCAAAAACAGGCATTACGGCGGAAGTCAGGCTTGACAATTTAGTGGTAAGCTGATAGTGGCCAAGGGGAGAAAGGCCCCGAGGTCAGTAAAAAGAAGGAGGTAAACGAAAATGGAGTGGACAATCATCCTGGCGCTGGTTCTGGCAATACCCGTAATCCTCTTCCCGGTAGCCTATGTGGGATACCTCACCATCGGCGGTGCCCTGGCGGCTGTCCGCGGTGAGAAGAAGGTCACCGAGAAAGTGAAAAAGGGACATGTAGCTGCCAAATAGATTGCAGCAAAGTCTGGCAGGCAGGTAGTTAAAGGGGGTCAGGGCAATGGAAAGAAAACTGAGGCTAATGCTGCAGGAGGCTCGCCGCGAGAAAGAGGATCCTGCCGTTGAAGTAAGCGATTTCTGGGCTGGTAAGACAGCCTGCTGGGAAATGTGCCATTGCCCGTCTGTAATAAAGAACGAATGTCCGGCAAGCAAGTTCACTTCTCTGCCCTGCTGGGAGATTGAAGGAACCTACTGCAAACTACAGCAGAAAGGTTCTGCTGTCACCGGCACGGATACCAGCATCTGCGAGTTATGCAGGGTTCACAAGAAATATGGCGGCAACAGACCCATCGAACTGAAGCTTTTCGGCAGAGGCATTGACAGCAATATCAAGCGAAAGGGCTAGTAAATGCTTAACAAGTTAGAAAGATAGGGCAAAGGAGCGCAGCTCAAAGCATTCCCTTTTCCCCTCATCACCAGTGCAGGTGAACACTCGTGACGATGCCCAGCGGCTCCCAGTGATAATCCCCGAGAATCATTTTCAGCTTTTCTATCTCATTCCTTAAATTGACAAGCTCACTGTACGAAAGAGACCCACTGTTATACAGCTCAACTTTTATCTCGTAATCGTCCCATAGTTGTATCCACTGTTCATAAAACCCGTAATCTAACGAAGTCCCTTTGTCCAGAGGTAGCAGGCCATATTCTTCATTCACTTTTATATACGCAACCTTGTCATAATCTCCATTAATGGAAGAACTATCCCTGATAGTCGTCTCCAGGAAACCCGGCCCCGTGCAGTCTATGTAAATCAGGCCTCTATCTGTGGTATTGAAAGCATTCAAGGCATGCGCCGGGCCATCAACGAAATCAACGCTCACATAGGCAGCCTTTATCCCCGCTTTCTCTGCCCTGTTATGCAGCATGGCAGCGAAGTCGGCACAGACAAATGAGTCCGCTATATAAGGCAGTTCATCTGTATCATCCGTAAGGAGGAAGCTCTTCAACCGCTGCCATGAAGGGTCTATCGCCTGTGAGTTCTCATACAATCTTATTGGCTCGCCGCTGCCGCTGGCTGCATTTAGGACATCGAAAACCTGGGTGTAGTAAACAGTCTTATCGACCACAGCTATGCCAATGCCCGTCGCCCTTGTCTCGCTACGCAGAATAGCCTCTCGGAGCTTTTCATTCTCAAGGCAATAGTCCACCTGTTCCCGTGCCGTATCTTCGGTGAGCCGGGGCGAGCCTCTGGAATAGACCACCCACCAGGAATTACGCAACAAATAACGAAGCTCAGTGGTCTGCATTACATCATCGGATAGTTCGCTCGCCGAATACTGCTCCGCCAGGGTATCAAGATTTGAATCTCTCAGGAGTGTAGAAAGACCGACCTCCTGTCTGGCCTCGTTGATCAGCCTGAATATTTCGTCCTCAACCTCAGCCCCGGTAAGAGAAGACCCAATGCAGGATGGTAAAAGCGTTAGGCAGAAAATGAGAACAAGCAGGCACGATAGCAACGATACGAATCGTCTGTTATCCGTTTTCATCAATCTTTCAGCCTACTATTTAGGGGCGCGGTAACCGCGCCCCTAGAAAAACAATAGCTCTATTTGTATTCTACTATCAGACGCTTCGCCAGTCAACGAGAGATGGATGATTTCGATAGACTGAAGCAACAGTTTATGGTATATTCCTCAGAGAAAAACATCCGGATGTGCAACAATGGATATGGAAGCTGCCCGCCTCAGGCTCATGCAGCAACTGTCCCATGAAATCCGGGACAAAAGGGTACTCGAAGTAATGAGCCGCGTACCCCGTGAGCTCTTTGTACCTTCCTCCAGCCAGCATTC
>DATKWL010000031.1:0-4634 GCA_035529555.1 Dehalococcoidia bacterium
GGCGAAAGTAAGAGGCATCCACATCGCCGAAGGGAACAGTATAAGCCCGTACAGTATCAGAAACAGCTTGAAGTCGAAGGCGTTACCGATTTCCGCTATATCGGGGTCGATGCGGAAAAAGATGTAGTAAGAGAAAGCGAAATATCCCAGTGCCGCAAGCAGCATCGAGACCGTGTATAATGGCTTAATTGTTCTGGGCACGCCGCCCCAGAGCGCATTGCTATTAGCAGGATTAGACCGTATCCCCTGCACATAGCTTCCAATTACCAGGATGCCGCCCGCAACATTCATCCCGCCCAGTGCTATCTGTAATGAATGCATACAGAGCCTCCGCCTCTACGTAATTCTAAACGCTTCTCAGATTGGCTTTTCCGCAATCAGTGCAACTCCGACGGCATCAGGACCGACGTAGGTTCCCATCGCTGGTCCTAAGGTAGCCTTAATCATTCGCTCCTGCGGGAAAACAGAGGCTAATCTTTGCGCCAGTGCTTCGGCCTCGTCAGGGTTTGTGGTCTGCATGACCGACATTTCCTTGAGAGTGCCCAATCCTTCTATAATCCCACATAACCTGTTAATGGCCTTGGGTCGGGTACGCACCCGCGCTATGGGCAGTATCTCGCCACGCCTGATTGCCAGTACAGGGCTTATTTTGAGAATGTTGCCCAGAAATGCCTGTGCCCTGCCGATGCGTCCGCCTTTATACAGGTATTCCATCGTGCTGAAGACACCGTAGGTTATGGTGCGGGGAATAGCATCTTTCAATAGCACCTCTATATCTGCCAGGCTAGCGCCCTCGCGGGCTGCCCTAGCGGCTATAACAGCAAGCAGGCCGCAGGCCATGGAGGCTGTCTGGGAATCCACTATCGAGATAGGATGCTTCAACTCTGCAGCGCCCAGCCTCGCCGCCTCACAGGTAGCGCTCATGGCGGCTGCCACATGGATAGAGACGATGGCATCCGATTTAGAAGCCAGCATTTGATAAACTTCCCTGAATATACCTGGAGAAGGAACCGAGGTCTTGGGCAGAACCGAATTGGTCTGCAACTTCCGATAGAACTCATCTGTGGAGAGCTCTACGCCGTCCTTATAAACCTCATCACCGAAGTGCACATTAACAGGTATTACGGTGATGCCGAGCTCTTCCGCCACCTTGCGAGGCAAATCACAGGTGCTGTCCGTTACTATCTTCACTCGCATTTACAACCTCCACCCATTGCTTTAGATATCGGGGGTTACAGTCTTACAGGAATCGCCTCTATTTGTCAAGAGTTGCAAAGCCTCGTAAAATGGGCATAAGCTGATAGAGATGTTCCGGAAAAATATAAATGGATACCGTTAACAGACAGGGGTACCAGAAAACAAATAACAAATGCCATAATTGTGGCAAGGAGTCGCTCCTGATCTCCAAAGCGCTGGGGATTTGCCTGGACTGCATTCGCAAAGACTTCGAGCGCGTATTACCGTTGATTGAGCAGGCACACAGCGCAGCCAGAACGACCTTCGAGCTGCCAGAGAGCGTACCCAGAGATGAGCACGGGGCTAAATGCAAGCTCTGCGTTAATGAATGTCGCATCCCTGCCGATGGTATAAGCTACTGTGGTCTGCGCGTCAATACGGGTAACAGGCTCGTCGGTGCCGATGCCAGTAAGGGCAATGTGAGCTGGTATTACGACCCCCTGCCCACGAACTGCGTAGCCGACTGGGTCTGCCCCGGCGGTACAGGTGCCGGTTATCCCAAGTACGCTTACTCTTCAGTTGCCGAACATGGGTACAAGAACCTGGCGGTGTTCTATCAAGCATGCTCCTTCGACTGCCTGTTCTGCCAGAACTGGCACCACCGTCAGCAGGCGACTCAGGGCAGCGAGGTTGACGCCTCGGAGCTAGCCAAAGCGGTGGACAAGAGCACATCCTGCATCTGCTATTTCGGCGGTGACCCCTCGCCCCAGCTTCCTCACGCCCTGCGTGCCTCCCGACTTGCACTCGAGAAAAACAAAGGAAGAATCCTGCGCATCTGCTGGGAGACCAACGGCTCGATGCATGCGGCTCTGCTCAAGCAGGCTGCCGAGCTTTCACTCGAGACCGGCGGCTGCATCAAGTTCGACCTCAAAACATGGAGCGAGGAGCTGCATATCGCCCTCTGCGGCGTGAGCAACAGGAGGACGCTGGAGAACTTTAGGATGCTCGCCGAGTACATTGCGAAAAGGCCGTCACCTCCCTTCCTGATAGCCAGCACTTTGCTTGTCCCGGGCTATATAGACGCTGAGGAAGTCTCCAAAATCGCCGCCTTCATCTCCTCGCTCAATCCAGACATACCCTACGCCCTGCTCGCCTTCCATCCTCAATTTGTCATGGATGACCTGCCGCCTACTTCGAGGCAGCATGCCAACGAATGTCTGGCCGCAGCGAAGGCGCAGGGTCTGAGCAATGTCAGGCTGGGCAATATACATGTGCTCAGCAATTACTACTAGCGCACTTGAAATCAAATATCAAAAAACAGAAGTAATCCCGTAAGAGTACAAAGGTTCTATTGATATTTCTCACAACCGCCTATAAAATCGGCATAGAAACCATCCAAATTTCAAAATCTATTTTAAGAAATACAGTTTCCAAGGGAAAAACAGTGGAGGAGGTAGAGTGAAAAGAACAGCTATTCTCCTGATCATAGCCGGGATTCTGGCCTTGAGTATGACCAGCACGGGGTGTAAGGAGGAAGAGATAACACCAACAAATACGCCAACTATAGCACCAACAGCAACTCTACCTGCCACACCCACCGAAACACCACCTGCAACACCTATAGCCACACCGAAGCCAACTGTAACGCCATCTACCAGCCCCACACCCATACCAACAGCGCTGTTCCTTACTGTAACACAGCCGTTAGACGGTGAGCAGGTGACCACTAGCTCGATCCTTGTTGGCGGCACAACCAATCTGGGCGCAGTAGTGAGCGTGCTGGTTAACGATGAGGTAATGATTGCCGATGTCGATCAGAATGGCGACTTCTCTGTTACCGTGTCGCTTGAAGAAGGACCAAACTTTATCGAAGTTATTTCCAGTGACCAGCAGGGCAACGAGAAATCATCTACGATTGCCTTAATCTACATCCCTTAAAAAAGGGAGGTTTAAGTAACTAACCTATTGAAGGTTTTTTCGTTTTAACATACAGAAGAACAACATCCCGGACAAAGGAGGAGGGGAAATGAAAACTCTACGCGGTGTTCTTATTATAGCGCTTGTGGCTGCGCTGACGCTATGCAGTGTGGGTACCGTCTTCGCCAAAGGGCCGCCTGCTGACAATCCCGGAAAAGGTCCCAAGAATATGGGTGAGAGGCAGGGATTCTCTGGCAATGTAACAGCCGTAATCGACGGCAACGTTACCCTCGTCACCCAACAGGGATGGAACGTAACAGTAACGCTCAACGATGATGCCAGATACAAGATTATCAAAACAATGAATAAATGGGGCAGCTACAATGATTTTCTCGTTGCCCTGGGCGGAAACCTGACAGCCCTAGAGGGCGAGAGGGTAGTCGTCCTGGCTGGCAATGTCACTGAGACAGCGCCTCCGGGGACATTCAGCGGTGTAGCCATAAAATTTATGGTGCTCAAAATTCCGGCGACACCACTGCACGCTCACCGCACCGGCCTGGTCAGTGAGTTCACCCCGCCATCCGGGAGCAGTTCTTTAGGGAACATTACTATAGTTGACGTACATGGCGTCAGCCATATGTTTAATGTAGGCAACGAGACTATTTATCGTCCGGCAGGCACTGAAGCTGGTAACATAACGGCCGATGCAACTCTCCAGACATCGAGTTTCGTGACCGTCGTTACTATCGGGGACCCCAAGCTAAATCCAGAGGCCAAAGCCATTGTGCTGCACGCAAACAGACCTGCAGTCTGGCCAAAACCCTGACCTGAAGAATTAATGACAGGCGTTGAGGGGCATCCGCCTGAGGCGGATGCCCTTTTTATTACTATCATCAACCACACCTCCCTTTGAGGCAATATTGCTATCGTAGTATCGAAGCTATCACGTTGCGACATAAGTCACATACAAATACAAGCTGCTACTCTAATATTTAAGCATTGCACCGATTAAGGAGGTAACGAGAATGCCTGTTTATCAGTACGAATGCGATAAGTGCGGACAAAGATTCGATTTTCGTAGAGAAATCGGAGACGTCAACAAAGAGCCGAAGTGCCCCAAGTGTGGCGTCGAGATTGTAAGGAGAGTTTATTCTGTGCACAGTACCTGTGCACCGGGCGATAACTGGTGTATGCCACGGGGCGGCGGCTGAGGAGTGCCGCGGTGGTGAGGCAGTTCGCCTCGCTTTGAATAACTTGATAGATTGGGTGGCGGCAGAGTAACCGCCACCCATAATGTTCCAGCGAGCTAAAAGCTAGACGCTATGATATCCTTCAACTCCCGTTCCACAACCTCTTTCACCGATTTCACAGGTCGTCAACACGGTCTCCTCAGCCACCTTGATTGACATCCCAACTCACCAGTGTTATAAAGGCACTCCAACCCTGCACATATTCATATCCGGAGGTTTCGCCAATGGAAGCGATTTATAAACGATTAGCGGCCAAACTGGGCTACCCTGATTCTAAGTATATACCTGAAA
>DATKWL010000032.1:0-9066 GCA_035529555.1 Dehalococcoidia bacterium
GCTGTCGTTGCTGACGCAGGTGATGCCCAGCGTAGCCACCTGCCACATATCCTGGTCCTCGACCTCGGCGACGGAGACATTGAACTTACTCTTCACCTGAGAGGTGATAGACCGGACAATCATCCTCTTGCCCTTGAGAGAGTGATTTTCCGGGATGCGGAGCCTGACCTTCAGAGCGCCGATATTCATAGCAGGAAACCACCGAGAGCGCCGCGACCTCAGAGTTCTAGCTCCCCGTAGCTCCAGTTAACCACACAACGAGCCCGATGTCAACGGATGCTATAGTACCGTTCGTGGTGAGCCTGTCGAACCATGAACGGCCCTTCGACAAGCTCAGGGCGAACGAAATAATAGCCCTCGTTCCTAACCACATCCCCCCTTTTCTAAAGGGGGTGTAGGGGGATTAGCGCCCAACCTCTCTCCCCTCCACATGTCATTGCGAGCGTAGTGAAGTAATCTCCGCGCCCCAAATCCTCTCTCCCCTGAAGGGAGAGATAAGAGTGAGGGGAGATTAGGGGCTGACTGCTGAAATGGAGACACCTTCAAGACTATTAGGCAAAGGGTTCTATTCCGAGCGCTCAGGAAGGGTTTGTTATGGAGTCAAGCCAGTGCTATAATCACGTAACCTGTGTGAGACAAAGATAGTCGCTAACGTTCAAATAGAAGGCTAGTTATAACCTGTAATCGTCCTTCTCCACGAAAAATACAATGAGGTGCTTATCTATTTGCGTTGGTAAAATAGCAACCCTCTATAAAGGACACATACAATGAAGACTGAAATGGGTGAGTATCTGGTTGGCGCATACCTAAAAATAATAACGGGGTAAGGTCAGAGCGTATTCAACCGGCCCATCGACTGTGTTACAGTGATAGCCATGGAATTAGATAGACTATGTCGGTATGCGATTTGGACAGTAGCTAACATTCTATTCAGCAGGATATTCGCGCTTTGCGAGAGGCTGGGTTTTCATATCACGAGAAATCATTTTTACGAGCCTATACCAGATACCAGAACATTAGCGGATCAGTTGTGGTTGCGACAGTCTCAGCTTGCCGGCATGAATGTCAATGAACAGAAGCAAGTTGAAATGATAAATCAGTTCTTAAGATTCAAGAATGAATACGACAATTTCCCTAAGAATAGAACGTCAAAGACTTGGCAATTCTATACTAATAACCCGCACTTTGGGCCGGTGGATGCTGAGGTCCTATATTGCATGATCCGCCATTTTCAACCCAAAAAGATGATTGAAATCGGTTGCGGGTACTCCACGTACTTGTCAGCAGAGGCAATCTTGAAGAACGAAGAGGATAATGGATTCAGAGCGGATTTAACTGCAATTGATCCTCATCCCAGCGGAGTGTTAAAGTCAGGCTTCCCCGGTCTCTCAAGACTTATAACGAAGAAAATTGAGGATCTCGATCTGGAGGAGTACAAAGCACTTAAAGAGAACGACATTCTATTTATTGATTCAAGTCATGTTTTAAAGATTGGAAATGATGTATATCACGAGTACCTCGAAATCTTACCGAGACTCAATAAGGGTGTAATTGTTCATATTCATGATTTGTTTTTCCCATGTGAATACCCCAAGATGTGGGTGCTGAAAATGCGCAGGTTTTGGAATGAGCAATACCTGGTCCAAGCTTTTTTGGCTTTTAACAACGCCTTCGAGGTCTTATGGTGCGGGAGCTATATGCATCTTAAGCACCCAGATAAATTGACAGAGGCTTTTGCTTCTTATAATCGAGCAACCGTACGGTCTACGTACCGGCCTGGCGCCACCAGTCTCTGGATAAGGAAAATGGCATAACGCAGCATCAGTTTTATTTCTCTGTGAATCCACATAGGGCAGTCCAATAAGGTTTGATAATAGACTTTAGCAGTGGATAGAAGAATAAATGGCAATATGATTGGCGTTGTAGTGCCGCTAGACTATATGTCCATCCAAGGCGGCCTCACTCAGCGTGTGAAGGCAGACGTCGCAGCCTTGATACATGGCGGTTACGCCGTGGAAGTTATATACCCTTCTCATGCAAATCGATTCCAACATGATCTTCCAGCGAGGCAAACTGCGGTAGCATACGCCAGTATGAACAATTTCAAACTACTCTCGGGGAAAAAGAGACTGCTTGCCGATATGTCCACTCAAATGTTCAACCCGTTCTTCCACTCAATCCTCAGAAAGCGATCCATAGAATACTCCGTAATTCTCGCTCATTCACCTTGGAGTGCTGTCGCTGCATATAGAGTGGTAAAAACTAGAACACCGATACTGTATGTTGCCCATAATTTTGAGTACGGTCTAATAGAACAAACTAACCGCAATTTCTTCATTCGCAAGCTAGTCTACCGTATTGAGAAACATGCTTGCCAGAAAGCGACAAGAATACTGTGTGTATCCGAGCACGACATGAAAGCTTTCGAGACAGTTTACAAGATCTCAAAAGCGAGGCTAGCCCTGTCTCCAAACACCGTAGATGTCGATTCTCTTTCTAAAACTCGCACAGTGTACAATAGAGCCGCTGAACGACAGAAGCTAGGGATTGATTCGTCATGTCTGCTTCTGCTTTTCCAGGGAAGAATGGATTATGTGCCGAATCTGGATGCTCTGAGGTTTATCATCCATGAGCTTGTGCCGGCCTTAAGAAATGATGGAAGTGCTATCAAACTTGTTATAGCTGGTGCTCAAATTCCCCAATGGTGTTTCCACAACAGCAACGAAATTGTTTCCTTTTATTCGGACGTTCCTGATATGCGACGATTTCTTTCCGCTGCTGATGCAGTCATCGTACCTTTACGTTTTGGTAGCGGTACCCGGCTCAAAATATTGGAATCTTTTGCGGCAAGAGTGCCTGTGATTTCTACAAAAAAGGGGGCAGAGGGGATTGATTGCCAAGATGGCTATCACATACTGATAGCTCAGAACAACGCTCTTGACCTTATTAGCAAAATCAAGCTACTGGCCGCGAACGCAAGTCTTCGACAGAAACTGACAGATAATGCCTACAACCTAGTAGCGCAGCAATACAGCATATCGGTGGCTAGCAGATGCCTCACAGAAGCGATCACTCAGGCTCAAGGTCAAGTCCTTCATTTTCCATAAAATCCTCAAGGTGTAAGCCAAGGTTCCACAAGGTAGTGTTTTCGGAGCCCCCTTACGCATTGACCTTTCTTGCTTTCAACTCGATATCCGAAAGTCTGAAAGAGGAAATTCTAGGGCATATTATGGCTGCTAAATCCCCCCTTGCCCCTCTGTGAAAAATGGATAGTTCTTCGCGGTTCGGTTGTGCCTGCCGGTTTCGTCTGTCGTCAGGCGGTTGCGTGCCTGCCCGTACAGCAAGGGAAAGGCGAGCGATTACTACACAAACGGTCTGCCTGCTCTGGCGTAAGCGGCGGCGGAGCGAAACAGGTCGATTGCCATCAGGCTGGTCTCGGATGCGGCTCGCTGTTCATAGATTAGAGCGACAATGTCATTCACCTGAGAAGCCATGGTGTCAAAACCACAGTTTAGGTGTTATCGCAGATTCAAGATACTGATCAACCAACTTCTGATCTCGTTGTCAGTGCCCTGATATCCGCAGGAACCACATCCTCATTACTTCATTGACAAGTGCGCCTTCCAGTGGTATAAAACGCCTGCAAAGCTCCCTCGCGATTTATTCTTACGTTTAACTTTCGCTCTGCCTTTACTGAGGGCAGACTGCTATGGCAGGCAAAATATGAGGTGCCCGAAGTGCCAGTCCGATAATACCGGAGAGGCCAAGTTCTGCATAGAATACGGCTGCGAACTGAGAGCGGTTAAGCCACCCCCTGCCATAGACTACGCTCAGCCCCTATCCTGCACCCCCAAACACCTGGCAGAAAAGATCCTGGCAGCGCGACATTCTATTGAAGGGGAGCGCAGGGAATTGTAATGCCGCCATCTACTATGCTTTCGTATCTCATCGCTGACGAAAGGCAAGCTGTGCGGAAAGCGCCCAAAAGGCAGTGCTGAAGAACAGGGAGGTTGACGGAACTGGTGTGCGAGTCTTTTTTCAAAACCCTATTCTCGGTTCATATCAACTACTCAAAATATTCCCTGGCCCGGAGAGAGCTACAGCCCCTGATCAATATGGTTTATCGTAAGAAAGTGAAGGAGGTGCACATATGATAGGTACACAAGACGGATACGCATTGGTAACCGGAGCATCAAGCGGGATCGGCTATCAACTTGCAAAACTATTTGCAAAAAATGGCAAGAATATTGTGGTTGTAGCAAGAAGTCAAGACAGGCTGGAGGAGTTGAAGAAGGAGATTGAGAACGAATATGGAACTATTGTAAGTGTATTGGCGAAAGACCTATCAGACCCGAAATCGGCGCACGAGATATTCTCCGAACTCGAAAAGAAGAACGTCAATGTGGATGTGCTGGTCAACAATGCTGGTCTTGCTGTCTATGGTAAGTTCGCCGCAACAGATTGGGATAAAGAGGCCGGGATGATTCAGGTGAATATTACTACATTAACTAATTTGACCAAGCTTTTTCTAAATAAGATGCTAGAAAATAAATCGGGTAAGATATTGAATATATCTTCCGCCGCTGGTCTTTTACCCAGTCCTTGCCTATCTGTGTATGGTGCTACCAAATCCTATGTTCTGAACTTTTCCGAGGCGTTAGCCCACGAAGTACGTGGCAGTGGAGTCACCGTAACCTGTTTTTGCCCCGGGAATACGAAGACCTTGTTTTGGGAAAGGGCAAATGCAGCAGACTGCAGGCAGGTTAGAAGGCAATTATTATTTATGGACACTCCCACAGTTGCACGACTCGCTTACAGTGCCTTAGCAAAGAATAAGACCACTGCCATTGCTAGTTTGCCATTGAGCTTGGCGATGATGTTCGCGACTAGACTATTGCCTAGGGGTCTTGCCATCAGAATGACAGGGATAATGCTTGGAACATGATGAAGCTAGATAACCGACTGGCATTTAGGGAGTAATGGGCCTGACCTCCACTGACCTGCCCCCTGAGAATCGACCCTGCGGGAAAGGCTAGATTTTGGAGTACAAAAAAGGGGGCATATCACCCCTGCAGTTTCTCCAACGCACTCTGCGTCTTGCGTAGCCAGTAATCCATGCCCATTTCGTTAAACATAGTTTGTGACATTCTGAGCGATTCCAGGGCCTTGTCCTTGTGTCCGCTATTCCCATAAAGCTCACCCATGAACAAGGACCCAACACAAGACCAGGGCTTTGCGCCTATTTCGTTCGAGATTCTGATCCCCTGGCGAATATGTTCTTCCGCTTGACTGGATTCGGAAATCCCCGCTTGGGCTATCACTCTTCCTACGAATAGCTTACATATTCCCTCTACCCATCGTTCGTTATTATTCTGTGCTAGCTTCAATGACTCGTCTAAACGGCATCGTGCAGTATCGAGATCACCTGAGTCCAGGTGGATCATGCCTAGTACCAGATAATGCAAAGACGATAAAAAAGACAATCCAGCTTCTCTCTGTATTTCAATACCTTTCAAAACATACTTTGCCGCGGCTTCGAAGTCGCCCAAGAAATAATATGCTAGGCCTAAAAAACCCCAAGCCTGTCCTAATAGCGGTACAATCTCGCCTTCCTCCCCATGCTGAATAGCACTATTTAAGTGCTGGATAGCCTCCTCCCCATCACCGCGATGGTTAAAAAAACAACCAAACATTATCTCTGCAAATGCTATGCTGTACAAGTTATCGACTTGCTTCGCAAAATGTAGGGCTTCCTCACAGAAAGCCTTCCCTTTCTCGAATTCCCCAAGCACGCCCAAGGCCTGACCATAGTAGGCATTAAGCGCCGAATACAGATTTAGACTGAATAGCCCGCCCAAGACAATGTGTTTCCTCTGTGTCTCGTCAAGCATAGAGATGACCCTGGGAGCCACATGAACCAGCTTGGAATACTCGCCTACTATGGTGTAGGAAGAGCAGAGGTCGAATGCAGTCGGAGCCATAAGTTCGATGTCCTGAATCTTTGCTGCCATTTCGAAGCAATTCTCAGCATACCTTCTTCCCTGCAGGGAATCTCCTCTAAACGTATAACAAAGGCCTATGTTGCTATAAAATATTGCCAGGCTTCTGTCATCGCCAGACTCCTTTGCAATCTTCTCCCCCCCTTCAAGTATCTGGAGGGAGTCTTCCGGGTAAGCCAGTACCTTCATGGGGCCTTCCATTGAAAGTCGAACTTCGATCCCTATTCTCCTGTTCTCCTTAGTCTCCGGCAGCTTGTCAAGCACTTTGATTGCCTCTTTGTAGAAGCGAAATGCTTCCCAATTGCCATAGTTGCGTTGTGCTTTTTCACCGGATAGCTTGAGGTATTGGTATGCCTTCTCCCAGTTCCCACCATTTGAGAAGTGGTAGGCCAGCATCTCGTAGAACTCCTCCAGCCTCTCCGGGTACAACTCCTCTATCGCTTTCCCTATCCTCTCGTGAATTTCCTTTCTCCTCTTGAGCAGCAGACTATTGTAGGCTACTTCCTGGGTCAGGGCATGCCTGAACATATATTCCAGCTCAGGGAACAGGCTCTTCTCGTAGATGAACTCCAACCCCTGGAGGTTGACGAGGTATGACTTGAGGTCCTCCTGCATCCCCATGATGGTATGCAGTATGCGGTAGGCGAAGTCCTTGCCGATGACAGAGGCCACCTGCATCGTCCGTTTGAGGTTGTCCTCCAGCCGGTCCATGCGGGCTGCGACGATACCCTGGATGGTGTCCGGCACCTGGATTTCGGAGGCTTTTCTGCTCAACACATACTGATGGTCCTTCTTCTTTATGGTACCGTTTCCCATCAGGGTGTGGGTGAACTCCTCCATGAACAGAGGGTTGCCTATAGCCCTGTTCAATATAAGTTCTCTGAGCTCAGGCACTACCTCTCCACCCTCTAGGATGGACTGGACCAGCTCTGCACTGGTGTTGATAGGTAGCTGTTCCACCCTTATCTGGCTATAGCAGGACTTGCTAGCCCAGAGGTGGGTGTATTCTGGCCGGTAGAGAATTACGAGGAGGATATGTCTATTAGCCAGCCAGCCGATGAAGTAGTTCAGGAACTCCTCGGAGGTCTTATCGATCCATTGAAGGTCATCAACAGCGAGAATAAGAGGCCTGTTTTGGCTCTCCCGGATCAGCAGGTCCCTGATGGCCTCAAAGGTTCTCTCCCTTTTCTTCTGCGGCTCCAGCTTGAGATATTCTTCATCCTCGACCTTCAGGGATAGTATTTCATGTAACGGCGGCAGGATGGCCTCGAGCTTGTCATCGAGCTGGGCTATCTTCTCCGCTACCTTCTTCTTGATGAGGAATTCCCGCTCTCCCTCCGTGATACCGAAGCAGGCTCTCAGGATATCGAGCAAGGGCAGGTAGGCCATGGATCCCCCGTAGTGGAAGCAGCGTCCCTCCAGGTAGGTGTATTGCTGTATTGGGAGCGTGGACCTTAAATGCAGCAGTAGCCGCGATTTGCCCATGCCGGGCTCTCCGACTATGCCTACCACCTGTCCCTTACCCTCTTTCACTTTGTCATAACACTCCATGAGGTGGTCAAATTCTTTCCTTCTCCCCACGAAGGGCGTCAGGCCGTGCATCTCCGATACACCCAGCCTGGTCTTAACACGACCCACACTTAGCAACTGGTAGGCCTCTACTGCCTCTGTCTTGCCCTTTAACTCAATCTTTCCCAGTGGCTTGAACTCAAAATATCCTTCAGTCAGGCGGTAGGTGTTATCTGAGACCTGTATCGTACCTGGCTGCGCTGTGCTCTCCATCCTCGAGGCTATGTTCACCGTGTCACCCATGGCGGTGTACTCCATGGTCAGGTCATCACCGATACGGCCCACCACCACCAGGCCTGTGTTGAGCCCTATACGCATGTTGAAATCGATGCCCTGTTTCTTCAGCTTATCTGAATATCCCGTGAGGCGCTCTCGAATGGACAATGCGGCATAGAGGGCCCGCTGGGGGGCGTCCTCATGGGCTATGGGGCCACCGAAGAGGGCCATCACCCCGTCGCCCAGGAACTGAGCTATGGTGCCCTCATAGCGGTGAATCTCTTCGGTGAAGAAAACCAGGCACTCGCTGATCAGGCTCTGCATCTCTTCGGGGTCGAGCTTCTCCGAAATTGAGGTGAAGCCCTTCACATCGGCGAAGAGGACGGTAACTTGCTTACGCTCTCCTTCCATGGTGGTTCGGGCAGCCAGAATCTTATCTGCCAGGTGCTTTGGGGTGTAGGACATGGGCTGGGAGTAATCAACGGGATGTGGCGCTTTGGGCTCTCCTACAATCTTGCCACATTCGCCACAAAACCTCTTCCCTAAGTGTATTGCTGCTCCGCAGCCGGGACAAGTCAATTCTAGCTTAGCCCCACATTCCTCGCAGAATTTTACCCCTTCGCGATTGGCAGCCTGGCACTTTGGACATTTCATGATTTGCCTGCTAAAGAATAAATTTGAAATAGCCCTCCTGCGTAGCTAATAAAAGAGCAATCGAAGTGAATAGCAGAATAAAAAATCGAGAACGCATGATAACTCCATAGAAAGTCGCAGAAGTCTTATACCACTGGCTAGATTCTTTGTCAATCATGACAGATCGTGCTCCATAACCAAGTGCTTTTGGAGCCCTCTTACGCATTGACCTTTCTTGCTTTCACCTCAATATCAGGAAGTCCGAACGGGTAACACTGAGGCATATTGTGACTGCTAAATCCCCCTTGCCCTCTCTGTGAAAAATGGACAGTTCTTCGCGGTTCGGTTGTGCTTGCCAATTTCGCCTGTCGTCAGGCGGGCGATGACTATACAAACGGCCTGCCCGCCCTGGCGTAAGCAGCGGCGGAGCGAAACAGGTCGATTGCCATCAGGCTGGTCTCGGATGCAGCTCGCTGTTCATAGATTCGGGCGACAATGTCATTCACCTGAGTATCGCCGGGTGCAGCTTCCAGCGCATAATCGGCAAGGTGACAGGCGAGGCGCAGGTCTCCCTTCTCAGCGATTGCCTGAGCCCGTTCCGCCAGCGCCGCAGCTCCTCCCGCCAGGCGAGCGAACTCTTGGGCAACGT
>DATKWL010000033.1:0-6270 GCA_035529555.1 Dehalococcoidia bacterium
CACTCCTGGCGTGGGCTTTCCTCCGAGTTGTTGTATGAGGTCGTCGTATCTGCCACCTCCCCCGATGGCAACCTGAGCACCTGTTTCACCCTCGGGGGCAATCTCAAATACGGTTTTAGTATAGTAGTCCAATCCTCTCACCAGGCGGTGGTTGAGGAAGAATGGTATGTTGAGGAGCTTGAGGTATTTAGTCACCTTATCGAAGTGCTCAGCGCATTCCCGGCAGAGGAAGTTAATACTTCTGGGTGCCTGTTCTGAGAGTGAGAGACAAGTTGGATTTTTACAATCCAGAAGGCGTAGCGTGTTCTTAAGCAGACGGCGCCTGCAATCGGGGCAGATCGATTCCTTATGCTGGGAATAATAAAATTTGAGGCTGTCGAGATATGAGGGACGGCAAGTATTGCAGCCTATACTGTTCAGGCTGAGCGTAAGTCCTTTTAATCCCAGGTTTACATAAAGCTGCCAGGCCATGTCTATTATCTCTGCGTCCATGGCGGGGTCGCTATCTCCGATGACTTCGGCCCCGAATTGATAATGTTGCCTGTATCTTCCAGCCTGAGGGCGTTCATATCTGAATATGGCAGATATGTAGTACAGTTTCACAGGCTGCGGCAGTGTATGCATACCGTGCTCCACATATGCCCTGCAGACAGGTGCAGTACCCTCGGGTCGGAGGGTGATTAAGTCTCCCCCCTTGTCCTCAAATGAGTACATCTCCTTCTCGACGATGTCGGTTTCCTCTCCGATGCTGCGCACGAAAAGACGGGCGTCCTCGAAGGTCGGCGTATCTATGCGCTGGTAGCCATAGAGTTCGCAGATGTCTGCTGCCTTCTTCTTGATAAAACTCCAGTAGCCTTGCTCTTGCGGCAATATATCTGAAGTGCCTCTTGGCGCGCGATACAAGGAACAACCTCCCTGACTCAAAAGTGTAGCTTTTTAACTTGTAGCAGCATACATTATCAGGGGGTGGTTTGTAAAGAAGTTTGCATACGGGATGCAGTTTTAATATACTTCTATCAAGGGGGTTGCGGACGGCGGGTTCTATGGATATCAAACCTCTTCTCGACAAAGTAAAGGAATATCTCCCGGAGGATAAGCTGGCTCTTGTGGAGAAGGCATACCTCTTTGCCTTAGAGGCACACGGAAACCAGCTTCGCTTATCAGGGGAACCATTTGTCACGCATCCATTAGAGACAGCGATGATTGTTGCTGACTTACAACTGGATGAGACTTCTCTTGCTGCCGCATTGCTACACGATGTTCCTGAAGACTGCGGCATACCTTTCTCAGAACTGGAAAAGCGCTTTGGAGCCGAGGTGACCAGACTGGTTGAAGGTGTAACCAGATTGGACAAAATTTCAGCACAGGTTCAAGCAAGCGGACTGAAGAAAATTGCTGAAAGCGAAGCCCAGGTGGAAAGCCTGCGCAAGATGTTTGTGGCAATGGCCGCAGATATAAGAGTGGTGATTATCAAGCTGGCTGACCGACTGCACAATATGCGTACTTTGAAGGCATTGCAGCCTGAGAAGCAACTAAGGATTGCTCAGGAAACGATGGATATCTATGCACCCCTGGCTCACCGGCTTGGGATTTATCAGTTAAGGTGGGAGTTGGAGGACCTGGCATTCCGCTATCTGCAACCGGATAAGTATAAAGAAATCGCCAGATTGGTTGCTGCTCGGCGGGCTACCAGGGAGCGGTACATAGAAAAAGTGAGCCAGATTTTGCGAGAGGAGCTCGATAAAGCCGGGGTAAAGGCTGAAGTAACGGGAAGGCCGAAGAGTCTCTACAGCGTATACAGGAAAATGCAAAGATATTCTGCTATGGGAAAAGAATTCAGCGATATTCATGACCTGCTCGCTCTGAGGGTGCTGGCGGACACAGTGCAGGATTGCTACAGTGTCCTTGGGGTCGTTCACAACCTGTGGCATCCTCTACCCGACCAATTCGACGATTTCATTGCCAATCCTAAAGAAAACAGGTATCAGGCTCTTCACAGCACGGTGATGTGCATGGGAGCCAGACCACTTGAGATTCAGATTCGTACTCATCGTATGCACCGGATCGCTGAGTATGGTGTGGCTGCCCACTGGAAGTATAAGGAAGGGGCTAAGAAAGACATTGGATTTGAGGAAAAGATAACGTGGCTCAGACAACTTATGGAGTGGCAGCGTGAACTGAGCGGCTCTGCATTTATGGAGTCGATTAAGACCGACATATTCCAGGACCAGGTATTTGTCTATACCCCCAAGGGAGATATCAAAGAATTGCCCAGGGGCGCGGCTCCGCTTGATTTTGCCTATCGTATTCACACGGATTTGGGGCATCGCTGCATCGGGGCTAAGGTCAATGGCAGGCTGGTTTCTCTGGACTATCAGCTTCGCAACGGCGATACTGTCGAGATAATGACCACCAAGTCAGAGCGAGGCCCCAGCCTCGATTGGCTGAATCCCAATCTCGGCTACGTTAATACTCATCAAGCCAGAGAGAGAATCAAACAATGGTTCCGCCGTCAGGAGAAAGCTGAGAACGTAGAAAGAGGAAGAGAGATTCTGGAGAAGGAGTTGCGGCGTCTCGGCGTCAGCTTTGCCGACAGGGAAAGAATTGCTCAATTATTCAAGTACGAAATCGTGGATGATTTTCTGGCTGCTATCGGGTGCGGTGATATCAATCCTAATCAGATTGCCTTGAAGCTTACTGCTCCAGAGGAGAAACCACTGACACAACCGACGACAGCGCCACCGAAAGTCAAAACGACCTCCGCGGTCAAAGTCCTCGGCGTAGGCGACCTGTTGACTCAAATTGCCGCCTGCTGCCAGCCGGTGCCGGGTGATGAAATCATCGGTTTCATTACCCGTGGCAGGGGTGTGACCATACATCGCAAGAATTGTACTAATATTCTCAATGAGGATGAGAAAGAGAGGCTGGTCAGGGTGGAGTGGGGTGAGGCGGGCGTTTCTTTCCCGGTCAATATAACTGTAGAGGCCTGGGACCGTGTGGGTTTGTTACGCGATGTTAGCGCTCTTGTCTCTGGAGAAGATGTAAATATAGCCTCGGTCTCGCTTTCAAACCCCGACCGCAGAGATGGCACTCTCTCCATTTTCCTCAGCATGGATATCAAAAACATCGGGCAACTGGGGCGATTGTTCGGCAAGCTGGAGGCGGTGCCCGGCGTAATCAATGTAAGCCGCAGTTCAGATGTGCGACGAGAAGGATAAAGGCTTTTTAATAGGCAGTTGCAGATGTCACTAATCCCCTCTTTGTAGAACCTGTCATGTGCTAAGGGGCGAAATTCCAAATCGCAAATTTCAAATCATAAATTCGAAATCCTAAACGAAGCCGAATTCTGAGCAACTATTGTCAGCGAGTTGAAGGCCGAGCACCGTGGAACAAGAATTTCTCAAAGAACAATTGAAGATGCTGCCGGAAAAACCGGGCGTCTATATGTTCAGGGATAAGACGAGCAGGGTTATTTATGTGGGCAAGGCAGCCAGCCTGCGCCATCGAGTAAGGTCTTACTTCGGTATTCCCCAAACGCTTGAACCTAAATTAACAAAGATGATGGACGGTGTAGCAGACCTCGATTTCATTATCACAGATTCAGAACAGGAAGCCTTGATTCTGGAATGTAATCTGATAAAGCAACACAGGCCTCACTTCAATGTCAGACTGAAGGACGATAAGAGCTATCCCTATATCAAGGTCAGCCTCAATGAGGAATGGCCGCGGGTATTTTTAACCAGACGCTTTGAAAACGATGGCGGACACTATTTTGGTCCTTATGCCAGTGCTGGTTCGGTACGCAATACCCTTGACCTGCTAAAGAGGCTATTTCGCTATTGCTCTCCCAGAGGGGTAATCATGGGGAGGAGACCTCGTCCGTGCTTCGACTACTTCATCAATCGTTGTGTTGGCGCATGCAGCGGCGAGATATCGAAGGAGGAGTATCGCGAAATCATAGGACAGGTTATCCACTTCCTGGAAGGTAAACACGAAAAGGTTGTTCGTGACCTCAGCCGTAAGATGAAGGAGGCCGCCGACAATCTGGAATTTGAAAAGGCGACTCAGTTGCGCGATAGACTCCAATCTATAGAAAGCATCAGCGAAGGACAGAAGGTTATCTCCGCAGGTGGGGGCAATGAGGATGTGATTGCCTTCGCCAGAGAGCGTGATGATGCCTGCGTGCAGATTTTCTTCATTCGCAATGGTAAGCTCATCGATAAGGAAAAATTTGTCCTTGAGGGAACGCAGGATGAGGAGCCAGGACAGATAATGGCCAGTTTCATGCAGCAATTCTATAGTTCAGCCTCTTTTGTCCCTGCAAGGATATTATTACAAACCGAACCTGCAGATGCGGAGGTCATCCAATCATGGCTGAGCGGTCTGCGAAGTGGCAGGGTTAATCTGCTGGTGCCGCAGCGGGGACAGAAAAAGAAGCTGGTAGATATGGTTACAAAGAACGCCGAACAGGCGCTGGCCCAGCTTAAGGCGAAGTGGCTGAGTGATTCCGGTAAAACCTCTGCCGCTCTGACCGAGCTTCAGAAAAAGCTCGGTTTACCCAGATTGCCTAGCAGAGTGGAGTGCTATGATATCTCGAATATCCGGGGCACCTCCGCAGTGGGCAGCATGGTCGTCTTTGAGAACGGACGGCCCAAGACGTCGAATTATCGTCGATTCAAGATACAGTCGGTGTCCGGCATAGATGATTACGCCATGATGCAGGAGGTGCTAAGGCGTCGGTTCAAACGAATCAAGTTTCAAGATGAATCATCATGGGCGGTTATACCTGACTTGGTGCTTATTGATGGAGGGAAGGGGCATATGACATCGGCACAGGAGGTAATGCAGGAGCTTGAAATAGATTCTATTCCGCTGGCTGCACTGGCTAAAGAAAACGAAGAAATCTTCCTGCCCCACAGGACGGAACCTCTTGTATTGCCTAGAGATTCGCAAGCTCTATATCTATTACAGCGCATGCGTGATGAGGCACATCGCTTTGCGCTCTCCTATCATCTGAAAGTGCGAAAAAGAGCCACATTGAACTCATCGTTCTCGGTGCCCGGCATCGGGCCCAAGCGCAAGCGCGCCCTGTTCAAGCACTTCGGTTCGTTAAAGAAAATCAAAGAAGCCTCCGTTGAAGAACTTGCCTCAGTGTTTGGCATGACACGCCAACTGGCGGAGAAAGTGAAAGAGTGGGTATAGCTGTAAAGAGTGGATTCCTGAATTGTCTAACCAAAAAGTACTGCCTGATATTCATAGTCATAGCAGTAACGCTTATTAGTGGATGCGCTAACTCAGCCGAGCCAGTGGCAACACCTACCCCTTTTGTTGAACTAACGAGAGAAGAAGCCATACCAACGAACGCAGTTAAGATGACACTTGAAACGGATGCTTTCCCACCCTTTTTGAATTCGGACGAATTCGAGAATCCTGTCCCTCTGGGGCAGGCTGTTAATACTGCCGGCGGCGAGGACTCAGCCTTTATCACGCCGGATGGAAGCACTCTGTACCTCTTTTTCACCCCAGATGTTAACATCCCGGCAGAAAAGCAACTCCTCGATGGTGTTACAGGCATCTATATTTCTGAGAAACAAGATGGTGATTGGGGCACAGCTCAGCGAGTAGTTTTAGAAGATGAAGACGAGCTGGCTCTGGATGGGTGTGTCTTTGTTCAGGGGGATGAAATGTGGTTCTGTTCAGCCCGCGCGGGTAACTATAGAGGAGTAGATATGTGGACTGCCCGATTCAATACTGGTCGGTGGGCTGACTGGGAGAATGCGGGAGACAAATTGAACGTTGATTACGAGATTGGGGAACTTTATGTTACCGCCGATGGTAATGAGATATACTTTCACTCGTCCCGGGCTGGCGAGAGTGGTGGTTATGATATCTGGGTTACCAGACTGTTGAATGGCGAATGGCAGGAACCGGAGAATATCAGGGAGGTTAATACACCTGATACCGAGGGCTGGCCTTTTATCACTCAGGACGGTAAAGAATTGTGGTTTACCAGATTCTATATGGGTTATCCGGCTATTTTCAGGTCACACATGTTAGACGGCAAATGGGGCGAGCCGGAGCTAATCATTTCGCAATTCGCAGGAGAGCCGTCACTTGATAACCAGGGAAACCTCTACTTCACGCACCACTATTTCAAAGACGGCAAGATGATAGAGGCCGACATTTATGTGGCGTATCGGAAGTAAGTGTAGCGCTCAACGCTCCAGGTCTTTTTTTGCTTCTTCGTCTCTACCCAATAAGAATAACCCG
>DATKWL010000034.1:0-18457 GCA_035529555.1 Dehalococcoidia bacterium
TGTGCAACAATGGATATGGAAGCTGCCCGCCTCAGGCTCATGCAGCAACTGTCCCATGAAATCCGGGACAAAAGGGTACTCGAAGTAATGAGCCGCGTACCCCGTGAGCTCTTTGTACCTTCCTCCAGCCAGCATTCAGCCTACGAGAATATACCTCTGCCCATAGAACATGGACAGACTATCTCACAGCCGTTCATCGTCGCACTCATGACCGAGGCACTGGAACTGAAAGGTGAGGAGAAGGTGCTTGAGGTTGGCACCGGCAGCGGCTATCAAACAGCCATATTATGCGAGCTTTCGAAATGGGTGGTCACGGTGGAACGCCACCAGAGACTGCTGGAGAAAGCCACGAATATTCTGGCTATGCTGGACTTAAGTAACGTTGAGTTACACCTTGCCGGGAAGGCGCTGGGGTGGCCGGAGGGAGCACCTTATGATGCCATTATAGTAACAGCAGGAGCTCCAAGAGTAGCCCAGGACCTAATAGACCAGCTTGCAGTAGACGGCCGACTTGTCATCCCGGTGGGCTCGCGCTTTGAGCAGGACCTGATAAAGATATTGAAACGCAAAAAGGGTCTGGAGAGCACTAACCTTGGTGGCTGCAGATTTGTTCCTCTCATCGGCGACAGCGCCTGGGACGAGGATTAGTGCAAGACATCGAGCCAACCTCTATCCACCCCATTTAAATCAAGAACATACCCTTCCGTCCTGACTAATTTCTGGCTCACGGCATACATTTTCCCTTAATAAATGGGTCTTACGTAAAGTTGACGGAGGTGATACAATAAGTGGTCGGCATTTTACCATAGGAGGGATGATAGCTTCGGTTTGACTACAACATCTATCGTCCTCGCCGGTGGCCGCAGCTCCCGCCTCGGGAGAGAAAAACATCTGGAGAAACTTGCCGGTAAGAGCCTGATAGAGCTAGTCATAAGTCATTTGAGCTCACTCAGCACTGAAATACTCCTCGTTATTTCCCGGAAACAGGCGAGGATACTGGCAAAATCGTATACGCATCCCGAAGCAAAAACTGTTGTCGACCTTTACCCGGGGAAGGGCTCTCTCGGCGGCATCTATACAGGGCTGGTACATTCAAACTCATTTCATAATCTGGTCGTTGGCTGCGATATGCCATTTCTGAACCCAGCCCTGTTACGCTATATGATAGGTCTCTCGCCCGGTTTCGACGTCGTTATACCAAGGATGGGCGATAACATCGAGCCGCTCCATGCTATTTATTCCAAAAATTGCGCGAGACCTATTGAGGAACAACTTAAACGGGACAATCTAAAAATCGCAGGGTTCTTCGATGCGGTGAAGGTAAAATATATAGAAAAGGAAGAAATAGAACGATTCGACCCTGAGCATTTGAGCTTTTTCAATGTCAACACCGAGGCTGACCTTGAGAAAGCCATAATGCTGGCGGAGAGAGAGGCAGCCAGGAAGCAGAAGCGATGAATAAGCAAGTTAGAAATAAAGGCTAACCCGGCAAATCCGGGCTTGAGATATGAGGAGTCGCAACAGTCAATGATATCAGTTGAAGAAGCTCTAAAAAAAATCTTGAGTAACTTCAATGTGCTCGAACCCGAGGATGAACTTATCCTCGACACCCTGGGGCGCGTTCTGGCTGAGGATGTACGCTCCACCATCGATATACCGCCGCTGGACAATTCAGCTATGGACGGCTATGCCGTGCAGGCTCAGAGCACCGAAGGCGCCAGCCCCTCATCCCCCAGAATAATACGCGTCATCGGAGAGGTGGCTGCGGGCTATATAACTAAAGAGGAAGTCGGCCCAGGTACAGCCATTCGCATTATGACAGGCGCCCCAATACCCAAAGGTGCTGATGCCGTAATACAATTCGAGGATACCGACGAGGAGAAGCGCAAGTCAGCTAACAAACCTATAAACGAGATTGGAATAATGCGGC
Organism: Dehalococcoidia bacterium; assembly: GCA_035529555.1. Lineage (GTDB taxonomy): Bacteria > Chloroflexota > Dehalococcoidia > SZUA-161 > SZUA-161 > VGNW01. The sequence continues at coordinate 1,931 of DATKWL010000034.1, forward strand.
AGGCAGGGAAGGGTCTGAACATAAGGCGCGCAGGAGAGGACATCTCCAGCGGCAGCCTGGTCTTACAGGCGGGAAACGTGCTTCGCCCCCAGGAGATAGGCGTTCTTGCCTCCCTGGGGAGAGAGGTTGTCTCCGTTATCCGCCGTCCCGTTGTGGCCATTCTGGCAACAGGGGACGAGCTGGTAGATATCAAAGAGTCCCTGCCGCCGGGCAAGATATACAACAGCAACACCTACAGCCTCGCTGCCCAGGTGCTCCGCTATGGAGGAGTTCCTGAAATACTGGGCATTGCCCGCGATAATATTGAGGCGCTAACAGAAAAAATTAAACAGGCCCGGAACGCTGACATGCTTATCACCTCCGCCGGTGTTTCAGTGGGGGAATACGATGTAGTAAAGGATGTCCTGGCACAACTGGGAGAGGTTACCTTCTGGACAGTGCGCATGAAGCCGGGCAAGCCGTTGGCCTTCGGGGTGCTGAGACTGGGCAAGAGAAAGATCCCCCACCTGGGGCTTCCCGGTAACCCCGTCAGCTCCATGATAGCCTTCGAGCAGTTCGCCCGGCCGGCTATTCTGAAGATGCTGGGAACGAAGGATTTCACCAAACCCATTATCGTGGCAAAGAGCGAAAGTAAAATCATGAATAATGACAATCGTCGCATTTTCGCCAGGGTCATAGTAAGAAAACATGATGACCAGTACTTCGCCAAACTCGTAGGACCCCAGGGCTCGGGGATACTGACTTCAATGGCACTAGCTAATGGACTTATGATTGTTCCGGAAGACAAACCGGCAATCGAGATAGGGGAAGAAGTTCAGGTGCAGATGCTGGACTGGAATCAGGATTTATAAAATGAAGAAGGAAAGTCAAAGATGATTCCTATCGTTTCTATAGTTGGTAAAGGTGGCGTGGGTAAGACCACCGTGGTAGAAAAGCTGGTGGCCGAGCTCAAAAAGCAGGGATACAGAGTTGCCACCATCAAGCACAGCGACAGGGGTTTTGAAATAGACCACGAGGGAAAAGACACCTGGAGACATGCAAAGGCGGGCAGCGATACCGTGGCTATTAGCTCGGCGCAGAAAATCGCCATAATTAGAAATGTTGACCACGATTATACTCTTGCGGAGCTCTATAGATACATCGGTCCTGACTTCGACATCATTATCGCTGAGGGCTTCAAACATGACAAGGCGGCCAAGATAGAAGTACACCGCAAGAAGTTTGGCCGAGGCCTGGTCTGCACTAAAGATGAACTCCTAGCAGTTGCCACCGACGAAAAATTGAAGCTGGATGTGCCTCAGTATGGGCTGGAGGACGCTAGAGGACTGGTTGATTTAATCGAGAAGAGATTCTTAATCGAAGAAAAGCAGGATGAGGTCACGCTCTTTGTTAATGAAGAGCTAGTATCTTTAAATCCATTTGTTAAAAACATTATCGGGAAAACAGTTCTCGGTATGATATCCGCGCTGAAGAATGTTCCGCAGGCTACAAACGTCGACATCTTTATCAGAAGGAAAGCCGGGGAATGATTTTCGAGTCAAATAGTTTTGTATTCCAACCGCCTGTTGAGGTGGCATTCGCGCGGCGAATCCTGATAAAACCGAGCGCTGCCGTCGCCCAGCCATATCCAATAACAACCAGCACGGAGACACTTGCTGCAATAATCTCCGGGATAAGAAAAGTCAGTTCCGCGGACATAGTTATTCTGGAGAGCAGTGCTCGTGCCAAGAAGGTGCATACAATATATAAGGAATTAGGTTATGATTTCCCCAATACAATGCTGCTTGATGTAGACCAGTGTGTTCCTGTGGCAATAGAGAATCCTCTCACCAAGCCCTTCGCTATCCCCACTTTCTGGGTGCCCAATATCATATTGTCATGTGACTTCCTGATAACCATTGTACCTTTCAAAATAGTGGCTGACCAGGGCAGTTTCAGCATCAGAAATCTCCTAAGCTTACTCCCTGCATCTAAGTATCAGCAGGAGATAAAAGGCTTTCGAGGGATTGAAAAACAGCCAGGCATCGACAGTATCATCGCTGACCTCTATTTCACTTTGCCTTTCGACCTTGGTATAATAGATGCTCGCAAAAGGCTAATCAGTCCTAAAGACCATTTTCAGGGGAAAATAGAGGACTATGGCAAAATATTCGTTGGTACCCCCTTCGGGGTGGATTCGGAAGCTTCGAAAGCTGCAGATGCAACTACGGGGTACCTTAAACTGATTGAGGAAGTTAAAGCTAAACAAGGGGGTGGCTGATGGTAACAGAGCAAGCCCAAGAACAGGAAGTCGTTGAAATACAGCCTCGATACTTCATAGACTTAAACTGGTATCAGGAGCAAGGACGCTCTTTCGTCGCACTTGCCACAAGTCGTCTGTGCCCGGTGTCTCGAAAGAAAGAGAAGAGCAAATCGGATGCCGCTTTGCTTCGCGTGATAAAGCAATGCTGCTCCAAACGTGAAGGGTTTATTACGCCAACCATGCCGCTGCTGGAGATCGTCTTCCGCCAACTGCTCGCCAACGGCAATCAGCCACTTGGGTTAGACCAGATACAGGAGCAATTGCAGAAATATCTGGGCGATACGAGTGCCAAGGATATATCACTTCCCAAGTTAAAACGAATCATAGAAAACGACCGCTACTATGGTTTAAAGCCAGCCCCTGAATCTGAGGAGAAATAATTCAATAGTTTACCGAGAAGCCTTGAAAGCGCCCTTTAAAGTCTGACCACTCAACATCAACCCTGTCAACGTTGGCACGGGAAGGTCCTGCTCTGAGGTAATTGAGCAACTCCTCGAGTTTCTCCTTTTCGCCTTCCGCATGAACTTCAACTGATCTGCCGCCGGATTTATTTTTCACATAGCCTGCCAAGCCTAATTCTTTGGCATGGTCTTTGACAAAAGCGCGGAAAAAGACGCCCTGGACTCGGCCATGTACTACAGCTACAAGGGATGCTTGCTCTGACATTTCATTTAACCAAACTACAGCGCCCAAGCGAGGAAACGATGCTCAATACGGTCCAGACGATTTAGACCATAGCTGCGCGCTGTTTCAACCGCCTCAGTGAATTCTTCCTGTGAAATGGAACGGCCAAGCTGGGGAACCTCATTTGCTTTGAAACAGGGGCGATACTGCGCCATTATGTTTAGATAGGTGTTCCGCGAAATCTCCTGACTCAAGAAACGGCATACTCCCGACGTTCCTGCCAGTCCGTGAGGCAATACCAGATGGCGTACCAGGAGACCTCTTGTAGCTATGCCGTGGCCGTTTATCTGGAGGTCGCCTACCTGGCGATGCATTTCCTTAACCGCAGCACGATTTGCTTCAGGGTAGTCTTTGATTCCCGACAACCGCTCTGCATTTTGCCCGTCGGAATACTTCATATCGGGCATATAGATATCGATAATGCCATCGAGAATCTTGAGGATTTCCAGCGAGTCATAGCCTCCGGAGTTATACACCAGGGGGACAGAAAGCCCTTCCTTTACAGCGATTTCCAGCGCCTCCAGTATCTGAGGCACCACATGGGTCGGGCTAACGAAGTTGATATTATGGCAGCCCTGGCGCTCCAGATAGAGCATCATTCCGGCCAGTTCATCGGCTCTCGTCTCCTGCCCCTCACCTAACTGGCTTATGGCATAGTTCTGGCAGAAACAACACTTGAGATTGCAGTAGGTGAAGAAAATGGTACCCGACCCGCCGCTACCCACCAGAGGGGGTTCCTCGCCGAAGTGTGGCCCGAAGCTGGAGACTAATGCTTGCCTTCCCGTGCTGCACTTACCAGTACCAGCTTTAAGGCGATTCACATGGCAGCAGCGAGGACAGAGGTGACAATTCTCGAGGATTTCCAGCGCCTGCTCCACCCGCTCGCGCAGTTTACCTGCTTCATACAGTTGCCGATAGGCTGCTATAGGTTTATTTCCCTTCCTCAGTGCTTTTCTCCTCCCACCACTCGCTCTTATCTTTCTTCCCCTTGGCCTTTATCACCTCGACAGTTGTCGGCATCGACAGCACTTCTGTCACCAGAGGTTTCTTAGCCCCTTTCTTAGGCTTCTTGTGTTCATGATGTCTGAAGTCTCTTGTACCCATTTTGCACCTCTGTTAAAGAGATAATACTTAAATCAAAGTTTAGCAAAAGGATAAAGCCATGTAAAGAAAATTACAACTCTTTATTTTAGAGATTGCTGAAATACTCTACGTCAACCCCCTTTATCCCCCTTTCCCGGGGGATTTATAGGTTTGGGGGACACCCCCAAGCTCCCAGCAGGAGGTTTCCTGCACCTCTTTTTCAGCAGTCTCATTCAATCAAGTGGTGTTTACCCTGCCGCGCCTTCAGCCATTTCTTCTTCTGTTCAGTCCTGGTCTCGGCATCGGTAGGCTCGTAGTTCTTTATGAAGTCTTTTCTAAAAGTGTTAAATGCGCCATCGAGGATAGAACTTCTAATCTGCTCCATCAACCTCATGATGAATCTGACATTATGTATAGTAGCCAAGCGGTAGGCAAGGAGTTCCTGCGTCTTGAACAAGTGATGGAGATACGCCGCAGAGAAATTATGGCAGGTGTAACAATCGCAGTCAGGGTCGATAGGCCCTTTCTTTGTCTTAAAACGGGCATTATTGATACTGTAGCGGCGATTTCGAGTGAAGACAGCGCCATTGCGACCCAGCCTGGTAGGCAGAGCGCTGTCGAACATATCCACCCCACGAGCAACGCATTCAATCAGGTCTTCAGGGGAGCCAACGCCCATTAGATAGCGGGGCTTGTTCTCGGGAAGAAGCGGCACTGTTCTATCGAGTATTAAGTGCATCAACTCCTTGGGCTCACCCAGACTGAGACCGCCGATAGCATATCCGGGGAAACCCAATGATGTGATGAAAGAGGCCGATTCACGCCGCAGTTCAGGATAAGTGCCCCCATGCACTATGCCGAAAAGCGCCTGTTTCCTTCGCCTGTGTCTTTGTTTGCATTTCTCAGCCCAGAGGTGGCTGCGCTCCATAGCCCTGCGTATTTTGCCAAAATCATCTTCGTAGGGCGGGCATTCGTCGAGAACCATGATGATATCCGCGCCCAGTAGTTCTTGAATCTCGATAGCAAGCTCAGGGGTGAGAAAATGCTCGCTCCCATCAATATGGGAGCGAAACAGGGCACCTTCGTCGTTGATACTGCGAAGATGCCCCAGGCTGAACACCTGAAAACCACCGCTGTCGGTCAGGATCGGACCATCCCAGGACATGAACCGGTGCAACCCGCCCAGCTTCCGGATAATTTCAGTCCCGGGTCTGAGATAAAGATGATAGGTATTGGATAGAATCATTCCCACACCCAGGGATTTGAGCTCATCGGGGGTCAAGGTCTTGACCGTGCCCTGGCTGCCCACAGGCAAAAAAACAGGTGTGGGCACCGAGCCATGAGGAGTGTTAAGCATGCCTGCCCGAGCCCCTGTTTGGGGACACTTTTTTTCAAGCTGGAAGAGCTGACTCATCGGGAATTAGACCCAGAAGTTCAAGCACAGGGCAATGAAAATCAAGCCCAGATAGGGGAAGGCAGAAAGTTTATATACCTTCCAGGCATCTCGTGACAACACGCTTCTAAGGAGACGGAAGTTAGCATAAAGCATAGCCATGCTGAGGATATTGGCAACCGCAAAATAAAGCCAACCGAAATTACCATAAGCCCAGAGGGCAATGGAGGCGGCATAGAGCAATACAGCCAGCACCATCAGCACCTTTACGGCGTCCTGGGCCTTCCAGGTGACGGGGAAATACTCTACACCGGCCTGAAGGTAATCCTCGCGATTGGCTATCATGACGCTCCAGACATGCAACGGTATCCACACCACAATAAAGATACAGAGAAATAGGATGGTCATATCCAGTCGGTGAGTCACAGCGACATATCCGATGAGCACGGGGGCACAGCCAGCGATGCCACCCTGGATGACACACATAACCCTTTTCCTGAATACCGACGCCGCCACAGTGCCCACGAGGCCAAAGACAAAGCACAGAGGGTCAAGATACCAGGCTACAGCAAGGGCAACCAGGATTAAAAATATGCTCCAGACCAGTGCTCTTTTAGCAGGAATAATGCGCTCCGCCGGCAACGCCCGCAGATGCGTCCTCGTCATTCGGGCATCTACATTGCGGTCAAGATAATTGGTCAAACCGTTGGCGCCGGCGCTCCCCAGCACGATCGCCACCAGAGCTATCCCGAGGACATCGAGCGGAGGGTTACCCTGAGCAGCGATTATGGCAGCGCATACGCCGATAAAGGCAAGTAAGACGGTTTCACGTGGTTTGAGCACCGTTATATAGTCAATAATCCCCTTGCTCCGGGGTTTCTTTTGCAATTCACGCAACGACTCACGTGTAGCTTCAGTAACTTCGCTCATCTAAGGTATTCTCCATCCAATTTTGACACGCTTAAATATAATAACACAGTCTCGCAATTTTACCAACAGCCTATTTATGGATATGTTGGAGCAGATGCTCCAAACTATCCAGCCGTAGTGAGCCCTTCGTCAGGCGTTCAGAAATGTCAAACATCCTCTTCAAGTTTCTTACTATAAGCTCTTATAATATCGTGTCGACGCAAGACTCCCAATAATTTAGTGCGGTCTTTTCTCTCTACCACCGGAATGCGGCCGACATCCCTGGCTCCGAGCTTAAGCAGGACATCGTACATAGATTGGTCGGGATACGCTACAAACAGTGACTTGATAGCTATATCCTCCACTTTTAAATCAGGTCTGTCACGACTCCTTGAAGATTCCACATCAGATAAGGTAACCACGCCGACAAGACGGCCATTTTCATCGACAACAGGGAAACCATGGTGACCGGTTCGAACAAGCATGGCAGCGAGTTCACTAACTAACATTTTGGGAGAAACTGTAGGAAAATCATGCGTCATCGCTTCCCATACCGTTATATCCTTCATAACAGGGTCGGCCTCGCCTTGTCGAATCTCAATACCCTGCCGCTTCAATCGCATCGTATATATGGAATCTCTGGTGAAGAACCTGTAAGTCAATGTGGCAATCACCACAGAGGTCATTAACGGCACAAGCATAGAGATATTCCTGGTCATCTCTAAAAGAAGTACAATAGCTGTAATTGGCCCCTGCACCACAGCAGCGAAGAATGCGCCCATGCCAACTAAAGAATACGCCCCTGCGTTAGACACCACCTCCGGGAAAAGCCTGCCACCTGCCAAGCCGAGTACTCCACCCAGGGCCGCACCGATAAACAGTGACGGGGCGAAAATGCCACCGCTCCCCCCGCTGCCTAGAGTTAAAGAGGTAGCTATCATTTTCAAAAACAGAAGCGCTATGAGTACGCCAAGCCCTACCTGCCCCGCCAGCATAGCATCCATAGGGCCAGAATCAACCGATACCCCTCCTGAGATATAACCGCCACCGTATCCCACGCCGAAGACATCCGCATAGAAAAAACCTATTATTCCAACAAAAAGGCCCCCTATAGCCGGCTTTACATATGAAGGCAACTTCAAAGTGCTAAAAATATCCTCGCATTTGTAAAATACACGAATGAATCCAATAGCAAAGAGTCCCGCAAGGATGCCCAAGAGAACATAAAGCAATATCTCCCAGTAACTGCCCAGAATATATTCTTCCACTGTGAAAGACGGGCGCGGTCCCAGAAACAGCCAGGCTATATATTCAGCGGAAATTGCGCTTATCATGACGGTGAAAAGTCGAGGTGTTACAACCCTGTGTGCCAGAACTTCGAGGGCGAAGAACACGCCACCTACAGGTGCGTTGAAAGTAGCTGCAATACCTCCCGCCGCACCACAGAGGACAAATGTTTTCAGCCACTCATCCGGCAGCTTAAACCATTGTCCTATAGCTGAACCGAACGAGGCACCGATTTGCACGATGGGACCCTCACGACCTACCGAGCCTCCACTGCCGATACATATAGCGGAGGCGAACATCTTAACGCCTGCAACACGCTGACGGATATGCCCGCCTCCTACAGCAAGCGCTTTGATGACCTCGGGAGGGCCTTCACCTTTAGCCTCGCGGGCTAAAAGATAGAGCAGCGGCCCTATAATAAGGCCGCCGATAGCAGGCAGTATAATGACATAGTAGTCGCCCATAAACGAAAAGGCTTCCGAGCCCCCTTTGAAAAAGAGCCACTGGAAGCCTTTTATCAGCCACCGGAAACCAACAGCGCCCAGTCCAGCAACGACTCCTATAAGAATCGAAATCGCGATTCCTTTAGTTGTTGCTGAAACACTGAAGCGGCTGGACAGACGTTGCAGCCAATCTATTGTTTCCTCAAGTAAAGACATCAGTTAGCCTAATATTAGTTTATGAATCACGCTCGCCGCCATTTCCTGGGGAACATTGTCGCGAATCACAGGCTGCCCCACGGCGGCAAGCAAGACCCACCTCACCTTCCTTCCAGCAACTTTTTTATCTAGCTCCATTGCCCGAAGCAATCCCTCTATATCTACATCAGAGCAGGTTACAGGCAAGCCAAATCTCCTCAATAAATTCTGCTGTCTATCTACCAACTCCTGAAACACAAGTCCCATCTGACGGCTTATCATAGCTGCGCCCATCATACCTATGGAGACTGCCTCCCCGTGCAAGAAACGTTCATAGTTAGTAGCAGCCTCCAGTCCATGGGCGATAGTATGTCCATAGTTCAGGATGATGCGTATGCTGCGCTCCTTCTCATCCTCGCTCACTATCTTAGCCTTGATAGCAGCGCTGCGCGCCACTATATCGCTGGTTATCCCTCCCTCAAGCTTAAGCAACCCTCCTACTTTTTTCTCAAGTATTTCCAGAAGATTCAGGTCTCGAATCATAGCGTGCTTTATCACCTCAGCCCAACCCGAAATCAATTCTCTTTGAGGAAGAGTGGTCAGTGCCTGAGTATCTGCTATGACCAGTCTCGGTTGATAGAACGCACCTATCAGGTTTTTGCCCTGAGGGTGATTAACGCCAACCTTGCCGCCGATAGCGGAATCGACCATACCAATCAAACTGGTAGGAACCTGAACCAGCGGCATGCCACGAACGAAGGTTGCAGCTACAAAGCCGGCGAGGTCTCCTACCACGCCACCACCCAGGGCTACGATATTGTCATTTCGCTCTGCTCGATTGGCTACGAGCCAGTCATAGATACGAACTGCCGTCTCAAAGGACTTGCTTCGCTCCCCTTGTAGCAAAACGAAGGAGTCCACAACAAAGTCAGATGCCTCCAGAATCTTTTTCACCCTCTCACCATAGAGAGGGAAGACACCGTCATCGCTAATAATATGAGCCCTGCCCAATAGCCCTGCGTTCCGCATGCGTCTACCCAGTTGTTCCAGATAACCCCAGTCCACAAACACCGGATAGCTTTCCGTGGCAGTGTTAACCACACACGCAGCGCCGCTCTGCTCACAATAAGGGGCTTCGGCCTCCCTGGCATCGGGCAAAACAGACACCGCAGCCCGCCCTCTACCACCATACCTCCACCCCAGAATCACCTCATCAGCCACCTCTTCGAGGGTCAAATTATCGGTATGCACTGTCCAGTCACCCTGGGCATAATAAGGTTGACGGAACTGCTTCAGCCACTCAATGCGCTTCAGAGGCTCGTGGCCCGAGAGCAAAGGCCTGACCTCCTTGTTGGCAGGGTCTTCGGCATCCTTGAGCAGACGTTTATAGATAGTGGCTGGCTTCGATTCCAGGCAAACAATTACACCGCTATCCATCATCAAGCGGCGGTTGACTGCGTTTATGATTGCCCCACCACCAGTGGAGATGACCAGCTTAGTCCCCTGGCATACCCGCTCCAGCACCCTGGTCTCCAGCTCGCGGAACTTGTCCTCACCATCCTGTGAAAATATCTCGGCAACAGGCTTGCCGCTGAGACGGACAATCTCTTCGTCAATGTCGAAGAACTTCCAGCTCAGCTTCCTGGCTACTTCCTGGCCTACCTTCGTCTTACCTGTATAGGAGAAGCCGGTCAGGATTATGTTGCCAGCAGCTCTTTCACCCACTTCACACCCTCGCGATAGTCATATTTGCCCAGCGCCTCCGGGTAAAGTCTGTCGCTTTCAAAGATGAGAGGAAGCGAATTGCCCTGGGAACCCAGTATCTTCAAGATGCGTGCAATGTCCACCCAACCATCCTCGGCGCTCTGGCTGGGGTGCACCGGTATATGACGGTATGCACTGTAATCGTCTTTACCGCGGGTATTCCAGAGATGTACGGAACCGAGAAATGGTAAAAGCTCCTTCTCAAATTCATAGAGGTCGAAATCGTTGCTCTGCGCTGCCAGATACGAGTGAGCAGTGTCAATACAGTATTTTAAGGGAGGCGAGTATTCCTTAAGCATCGAGGTAAGGAATTCAGCGTTAATCAAGGGAGTCGCCCCTACGCCCTCCACGTGGATTATCACACCTCTCTTAACGCTAAGCTCGGCAAGGCGGTCGCAGCTTTTCCACGCAATCGCCTCTATTTTTTCATCGTGGTTTTCAGTGGAAGTACGAGATGCAGGCGATGGGAAATGAACTATTATGTACTCTGCTCCGAATTCCTCGGCATGATTTATGGTGAGGTTTATCATCTTCATAGTCAGTTCCCTGTTATCGCTGTCCTCATCGCAGAGAAAAGACCACGTAGGCGGCTTGGGATACCAGTCAAGCTGAATCAACGGGGCATGTATGCTCCACTCCAGCTTGTGATGGTCAATAAACTTTTTGAGCCGCGAAAGTTCATTAGGAGGAAGGCTATAGAACTCCCCCCGCTTGAGTCCGTTGCCGATTATCATGTCTTCCAAAAGGTCAAGACGATTACAATGAAATCCCAGATTACTCATTATGTTTTTTTCAGGCCTATGGTGTCCCGATAGCTTCGATAATTGCGCAGAGTCTCGTCGATATGGTCGCCGCCGAACTTCTCCAGAAGCGCGTCCGCCACAACAATGGCCAGCATAGCCTCTCCGATAACTCCCGCTGCGGGGACGATGCAAACATCGCTTCGCTCGATGTGAGCCTTCACTTTCCTGCCTGTGCGCAAATCAACAGAAGGCAGGGCGTTGCTCATCGTAGGTATAGGCTTGACAGCGCAGCGGACTACTATGGGCTCTCCGTTGCTCATCCCGCCTTCGATGCCGCCGGCGTGGTTTGTGATATGGCGCCATCCCTGCTTCGCGCTGAACTCTATTATATCGTGCACCTGCGAGCCGGGCAGGTCTGCCACAGCGAATCCCGCTCCCATCCCCACACCCTTCACCGCCTGAATGCTCATCAAAGCCTGCGCTATCCTGCCATTGAGCCTGCGATCCCACTGGGCATGGCTACCCAGACCTACAGGGACGCCGCTGGCGATAACTTCAAAGACACCACCCAAGCTATCCCCTGCCTTCTTTGCCTCATTGATAGCTGAAAGCATAGCCTTCTCCGCTTTGCTGTCAGCACAGCGGACAGACGACTTCTCCACCTGGGCCCAATTTATTTTCCCTGCGCTCGCAACCCATTGCCCACCAATGCAAACGGTGTGGCTGTGAATCTCGATATCGAACTCAGCCAACAATTTGCGAGCAACAGCGCCAACTGCAACTCGGCTGGCTGTCTCACGGGCACTGGCCCGTTCCAGAATGGGACGAACGTCGTCCAAGTTATATTTCATGGCTCCTGCCAGGTCAGCATGGCCGGGGCGAAGTCGAGTAACAGGGTCAAGCTTCTGCTCCACAGGCGCAATGCTCATCGCCTGCTTCCAGTTCTCCCAGTCACGGTTCCAGATAAGCAGAGCGATAGGGCTGCCCATCGCGAGCCCGTGTCGCACACCAGAGAGAATTTCGGCGTGGTCTCGCTCGATTTTCATGCGTGCCCCGCGCCCATATCCAGCCTGGCGTCGAGCCAAATCGCGCGCAATGTAATCCTCATCGAGCGCCAGCCCTGCCGGCACACCCTCGATAATAGCCACCAGGCCTCTGCCATGCGATTCACCTGCGGTTAAAAAACGGAACATTTTTCTTCCTTTTCTGACTTAATGTTTGGGCGCTTCCTTACTCCACTCAAGCAGCTCTCCTGGCCTACATGCATTAAGAATATCTTTAGGAATTTTGTCCGTCTTATCTTTCAGCAACAAATCATGAAATCGGGCTAAAAAGTCCTTGACCTCTTCAAGAACACGATCCGCATGCGACGGCGTGAATCGAGAATACGTGGATGGGAAATCTGTGAATTTCTTATAACTGACCACCCTATCCTCACGCTTCCACCCATTCCCATTAGTGCACTCCTTAGAACGCCCTGCTGGATGTGCGATAACCCTATTGCGGATGGAAAACACGTCTTGAATGCCATCGGTGTCCAAAGCTAATTCTACCCCATAAAGTTGTTTATGAATGGCCCTTAACTTGACTATCACGTCAGCACATCCTTTTTCCTTCTCTTTTTCCCAATCTTTGCCCAGCCCAGCATCAACAAAAAGATTTGCCAAGGATTCCAGATAAAATGCCATCAACAATATAACTATCCTTGAATAACGCTTACTTTCGGCGCCATCAATGTCTTTTTCTGCTGCTTTTCTACGAAAGAAAACAGCATCCTCTGCAATTCTCTTAAAGGTTGCTTCGCTATAAACAGCCTTCATACCAACCTTCATGCCGATTGCCAATCCTATCTTCTCCTCAAGGTGTTTCTTGTAGACAGCCATCTGCAAATCCCCTTGCTAGTGAACAGGCAGGACGAAACTTACCACTATCTACTTTGTTTTGATAGGTGGGTGAAGTCCGCCTAAGGCGGACTTCACCCACCCTACCAGTTATCCTAGAGCCTTCTTCGCTGCTGCCATCATTATGTCAACAGGCACTGACTTGCCCGTCCAAAGCTCGAATGCCTCCGCGCCCTGGTATGCCAGCATCGGCAGTCCCCCCATTGTGCGAGCACCTGCTTGTCTGGCTGCCGCAAGCAAGGGCGTCTCTGTGGGATTATACACCACATCGTACACCAGCGCTCGCGTTGGAATCAGTCGTACATCTATGGGCAATTGCTTCTCAGCCTCGCTATCCTTCATCCCCACCGAGGTACAGTTGACCAGCAGGTCGCACTCCATAAGTGCCTGCAAAGTCCTCCCGTCTTTCCATGCTGAGGCAACAACCTCGTTACCCGATGTCTTCAGAGACGAAGCCAGAGCATCTCCCCTCTCAGTGGTGCGGTTTATGACAGATAACGACATTACTCCAGCATCCACCAGAGCAAACCCAACCGCCCGCGCAGCGCCACCCGCACCGAGAATAATAGCCCGCTTTCCTTGAGGCTCGAAGCCTCCGTCCTGGCGCAGAGCCCTGACAAATCCACTGCTATCTGTATTGTAGCCGATAAGTTTGCCATCCCGGTTAACGATGGTGTTGACCGCACCTATCCTGCGAGCCGGCTCATTCAGTTCGTCCAGGAAGGGCAGCACGTCCTCTTTATAAGGTATAGTAACATTGGCGCCGAGTTTCGCCGGGTCGCGCAAACCCTCAATTACTTCTGACAATCCATCTTTGTCAGTCTCCCAGACCTCATAGCGGACATCAAGGTTTAAATAGTCAAAGGCAGCCTGCTGAAACTGAGGCGATATAGAATGACCTAGCTTATGTCCGATAAGCCCAACAAACTTCGTCATAAAAGAATTATCCTTCAAGCAATGATTGCATTTTCTTTGATCCCCCTTTAATAAAGGGGGCGCAGGGGGATTTTTAAATTCCAAGAAAGCTAATGGTTTGACTTTTAAGCAGAATCGCGGTTTCTCTCACGATCAAGATAGCCCTGAAGGATGAACGCTGCCGCCACAGCGTCACGATGTCTCTTTCTCTTGTCTCGCTTCATCCCAGCCTCCAGCAACATCCTCTCCGCAGCGACAGTGGAAAATCGCTCATCCCAGGTAATTACAGGAAGCTCAGTATGAGATTTGAGCAACTCAATGAAAGCTTCAACCGTTTGCGCCTGCTTGCCCAGGCTGCCATCCAGAGAGCGAGGCAGCCCGATGACAAAGCGTTCGACATCGTTCTGGCGAGCAAGCTCGACAATTTGCTTTATGGCAGCATCATCTGTTGTTCTCTCAATCACCGTTAGAGCGCTCGCCATAATTCCCAGCGGGTCGCTCAATGCCACCCCGATACGTCTTTCACCAATATCGAGACCCATCACACGTGAGAACTTAGAAATATCTCATCTCCCAAATCACGAGATTACAAACTACAAATCACAATTTTAATTTTGCACTTTGCATTTTTCAATTTTCCTTTTTCTATTTACCCCTGCACTTTCTCCTCAACCAGCCTGGCAACCAGTTTCAAAGCCTCTTCCAGCTTGCCTTTATCCTTGCCGCCACCCTGTCCCAGTTGAGGCCGCCCCCCACCGCTACCGCCAGTCGCTTGAGCCACCTTTTTTACAATCTCGCCGGCATTCAAACCTCGATTTACCAAATCAGGTGTCACCATAGCCAAGAAGTTGGGCTTGCCGTCCCATATTCCTGCCAGCACAATTACCCCGCTACCCAGCTTTTCTCTCAAAATATCACCCGTATGCCGCAGAGCGTCCATATTTGAAGCTGGAACATCGACCGACAGCACAGAGACGCCCTTGACCGACTCTATCTTGCCCAACAATGAGTCAGCCGTCTCTTTGGACAACTGGCGTTCCAGGGCAATAGCGCGCTTGCGCTCGGAATCGAGTTCCTCAAGGGTGCTTACAATCTTGCTCTCAATATTTGAGGCAGGGACCTGAAGCTGCTGGGCTATCTTATCAAGCGTAGAGGCGCGTTCTTCAATCAGCTTCTCCGCCCCCCTTCCTGTTACCGCCTCGATGCGGCGCATGCCAGACCCGATGCTGCCCTCGCTGACTATCTGGAACAGGCCGATATCTCCCGTCCTGTCAACATGCGTGCCACCGCAGACCTCGAAGCTCACCGGAGATTTGGCCAGCCCGACCCTGACCGTTCTGACAACATCGCCGTATTTCTCGCCGAACAGCGCAATAGCACCCTCAGCCACCGCCTCGGCATAAGGCATTTCCTTTTTGGTCACCGGCAAGTTCCGGCGAATGTTCTCATTCACTATACGCTGTATCTGGCTCAACTCCTCTTTAAGCACGGGGGCTTCGAAGGTAAAATCGAACCTGAACCGGTCTGGAGTCACCAGAGAGCCCGACTGGTGCACATGGCTGCCCAGCACATCGCGCAAAGCAGATTGGAGCAGATGCGTTGCAGTATGGTTGCGCGCTATGTCGAGTCGGCGCTCTTTGTCAACTTCTGCCGTTACCTTTTCCCCTTTGAATATGGCCCCATCAACAACTTCACCCCTGTGTATCACTATGCTGCCATTTGCCCAAACTGTGTCTTTGATAGCTATCTTACCTTGCTTTCCCGTAATCTCACCAATATCCGCCACCTGCCCGCCCATCTCTGCGTAGAACGGCGTCACATCCAGGATTACCTCTGCCTGTTGACCCTCGCTGGCAGCCTCCTGCGGCTTGCCATCCACTATCAGACTCAAGACCTTCGCCTTGCTGCTAATTCGCTTGTATCCTGAAAACCCTGTCGGAGGTAAAGATTGAATAATTTGGATTATCCCGAATTCTTCCCCTGATGAAACACCCCCTGTCGCCACAAACTTATGAGCCGCCCTCGCCCGCTCCCGCTGGTTTTCCATCTCAGCTTCAAAGTCTTCCAGGTCTACCGACAAGTCATTATCAGCAGCAATCTCCGTGGTTAGCTCCGCAGGAAATCCGTAGGTATCGTAAAGCCTGAATATCTCCTCGCCGTGTATCTTTCCATCCGCCCTGCCTTTGGCTTGCTCCATAATCTGATTCAGTAGATTCAATCCTGTATTCAAGGTCTCACCAAATCTTGTCTCCTCCGTCCCTATAACCTTTATAACTGAGTCGCGGTTCTCCACCAACTCAGGATATATATGTCCCATACTGGTCAAAACTTCTTGAGCGACCTCGGCAAGGAAAGGCTTGTCCATGCCCAGATTTCGACCAAAGAGAGCGGCGCGCCTGAGTATCCGACGCAGCACGTAGCCACGTCCTTCGTTGGAAGGTATGACGCCGTCAGCGATGAGGAATGTCACCGCTCTGACGTGCTCCGCTACTATCCTCATAGCTCTGTCTGTTTTTTCATTCTCACCGTACTTTCGGTTCGTCAGTTCCGAGACTCGTTTCATAATCGGAACAAAGAGGTCAGTATCGTAAAAGGAGCGCTTGCCCTGTATTACCATCGCGGTTCGCTCCAAGCCCATACCAGTATCAATATTCTTCTTGGGCAACGGCGTGCGCTTCTTGTTAGCATCCTGATAAAACTCTGTGAACACCAGGTTCCATATCTCTAGGAAGCGGCCGCAGCCGCAGCTAGGCGAGCAATCCGGGTCACAGGCGTACTCTTCCCCGAAATCGTAATGAATCTCGCTGCAAGGCCCACATGGGCCGGTTTCACCAGCAGGACCCCAGAAGTTATCTTCCTCACCGCAGCGCACTATGCGCTCCGCCCTGACTCCAACATCCTGCCAGTA
>DATKWL010000035.1:0-2403 GCA_035529555.1 Dehalococcoidia bacterium
ACTCCCCCTTAACCTTTCTGCCGGTCATTTGCTCCAGTGCAGTTTTATTGTAGTTGGTCGAGCAGATACATAGTTCAGGCCTCGGCTCGATGATACCGAGCCGAACCAGAATGCACATGCAGCCGCCGTAAGTGTCTTTTACATCCGCCTCCCAGTACAGGGTATCTCCTGCCATCTCAAAGCGCCTTTTATGAGGCACCGTGCTGTCCAGCCACTCACACGCGCTCTTAATATCCATATCGGCGGGAGGTGTTCCCACGAAATCCTTGAACCCCTCATAACAAGCCCTGCCCATCTCTTCAAGCACTCTATTTCGAGCCTTCTCATCGAGCCCGAATACACCTTTCATAATGCCCCGAACCAGGTTGGGCAGGACGGCTGGAGCCACAGTCTCGGTGTAAAGCTTGAGCACCTCAGCATCAACCTTGCCCTTGCCAATCTTAACTCTCAATTTTTTCACCATCTTTGCCCCCTTACATTTTGACTGTATTATAAATATCCCCTAGGGACACCACAACAATTATCACCTGTAACCCGAAGAGCACGACTTAAACCATCAAGTTATCCTGCCCTTTCTATTTATTTAGCTTCATAAATTGGCCTTCTGACATCTTGAGATGTTCCTCATCGGCATTTATACTAACGGAAAAGCTCGAACTTCAATCGAAATTGAAAGGATGTGAAATATGGAAGAACAAAAGGAAAAGCAAAAAGAGATGTGGTCTTTGATTGTGGGTATTGCCTCTATCGCTATCGGCATCGGGTGCTATTTCGGCGTCGTACTTTATTACAATATGGATTATGTTATTGCCGGTGGCTCCATCCAGGGAATTGACCTCTGGACTCGCTTCGTCGGCAATTGGCTGATGGTAGTGGGTGCGTTTGCAGTTGTGCTGGCCTTGCTGTGGCGAGTGGTGCGGAAACACTGGTAACAGACGCAAAGCGACCGCGCAGGGGGATTACAAGAGGTGCAGGGTAAAATCTGTCTGGTAACCGGCGCCAGTTCCGGGATTGGCAAGGCCGCTGCTCTGGGACTGGCTAAAATGGGCGCCACCGTGGTCATGCTATGCCGCGATGAGACCAGAGGCGAAAATGCGCTATCCAAGATTAAGCAGAAAAGCGGCAACAGCTCGATAGATTTACTTATCGCTGACCTCGCTTCCCGGGAATCCATACAAAGGCTGGCAAATGACTTTCGCCACAAATACCAGCAGTTACATGTGCTCGTTAACAATGCAGGCGTCTACTACACCAGTCGCCATGTCACAGCCGATGGCCTCGAAGCCATGTTCGCCGTCAATTACCTCGCCCGATTCCTGCTCACCGACCTGCTGCTCGACATAATCAAACGAAGCGCCCCCGCCAGAATCATCAACGTTGCCGGAGCATATCACGCCAAGGGGATGATAAACTTCGCTGACCTGCAAGGGGAAAAGGATTTCGATGGCCAGCGTGCCAACCATCAATCGAAGCTGGCGGACGTTCTCTTCACCTACGAACTCGCCCGCAGGCTTGAGGGCACAGGGGTAACCGCCAACTGTCTGCACCCGGGAATCGTAGCCACTGACCTCATAGAGAAGGACAAGGACTTTCCCCGCCTGTTCAAGCTTCTCTACAGGCTCGCCAGGCCCCTGCTTAAATCGCCACAGAAAGGTGCTGAGACCATTCTTTATCTGGCATCGTCACCGGAGGTTGAGGGCGTCACCAGTCAGTATTTCGTCAATAAAAAGATGAGCCAGTCCTCTCCTCAATCCCACGACCTCCGTCTCGCCAGACGATTGTGGGAGGTGAGCGAGAAGCTTACGAATTCGTCCTCCAGAATTTAGAGGCGTTTGGCGCGCGATTACGCTATTTAGTCTTTATGCCGCGGTCTCTCAACTCGTAAAGCACTGCCCAGATAGCAAACAGGAATGCCGCGATTCCCAGTTGGACGTAGGTAGCCGGTAACGCTACCCATACATCGTCCAGCACCGCTGTTATTATCCCTATGATGATACACACTATCCCCACGAACCCGGCCAGCCTCGAAATCCAGAAATATAAGTTCGCCGGTTCCTTTTGCATTCCTTCACCTCCTGTTGAACGCCCTGTTACGGTGCGTTCTTATGTGAATTTTGGGGTATTATATGCCATCGCCGCAATACATAGCAAGGGTATGATTCCTTTAACATCCGGCTCATAATCCTTGAGGGCGTCCACCAACGATGGACGCCCTCAAGGATTACAAATATTTTATTGTTCGGTTATCTAAGCTTGCTATTTCGTGGTTATTATGATTCTTCGGATGGGCTGTTCTTCCGGCCCCTTTCTGCCTGGTACCGGACTAGCAGTGCCTGGAAGCTCCTCTGACACCGTATCCACTCCGGGCATTTCCTTCATGATTTTTATAAGCTGGGCAGGTGT
>DATKWL010000036.1:0-3071 GCA_035529555.1 Dehalococcoidia bacterium
GATGGCTGACTGCCGACCACTCCCCCCACCTTGACAGACCATACTTACTGAATTAGGATTGCCTCAGTAATTCTGCCGCGCTAATTACCATGATGTGGGTTAGAAGACTAGTAGCCGGCCCTTTCATTATCTTCTTCTTCCTCCTGTTTTTAGTTGTGCTCGTTATGACCCAGACCAATTGCACCTTCGGCAACCCGGGATTCTACAACGACCAGCTTCGACAGGCCGATATTTATAATTTTCTCTACGACGAAGCCCTGCCGGCAGCTCTGGACGAGATTGAAACAGACGAATCCTCTGATTTCCAAATAGATATCACTGAAATTAAAGACGACCTGGTTTCCGCTGCCAGAGAGATACTGCCGCCCGAGTGGCTGGAGGAGCGGGTCGAATCAGCAACCGAAACCGTTATCCCCTACATACTAGGAAGCACCGACAGCTTCACCTACACTGTAGAATTCAAGGACAGGGTAGAAACAGCCGCTGAGGTTATCAAAGACGACATATTGGGCGGCGACCCGTTCAATACCCTCTACGACGAGGCAATCTCCCAGGCCACCGACGAAGTTCTGAAAAACATGGATAAAATGCCCTACTCACTGACCCTCGACGAGGAACAGATAGAAAGCTTTCTCAGGACAGTGGCAGACAGGGATTGGATAGTCTCTGAGACCAACAAAGCCATAGATGCTGTAATGCCTTACTTCACGGGAGAATCAGAGCACTTCGCCATTACACTGAACCTGCAGGACCGTGTTGACCCCGTATCAGCAGCCGCTATAGACCTTTTGAGCAGACCAGAGACCTACGATTACCTTGTCGATGAAATCATAACCCCCATTGTACTGGAGAATATCGGCTCATCGGTTAACCTTTCCTACGGAATCACTCTGAGCCAGGCCGAGATTGCCTCTGTTGTAAAGCAGGCGCTGCCCCAATCGTGGGTTGAAGAGCGCCTGGAAGAACTGGTCAACGCCCTTGCTGATTATGTAAAGAGCGAGACCGCTGAAATAAGAATCGTGGTGGACCTGTCTGATATTGAAACTGAGGTTCTGGCTACCCTTACGGAGACGGCAGATGATAAGCTGGAGGCTGAATTTTACAGCCTGCCTTTATGCAACTCAGCGGAGTTCTTCCAGGCTACCCAAAACCTGACTCCGGGGAGCATACCGAGTTGCCGTCTGACGGGCACGTCATATCAAAACTTCAAAACAATGTTTAATATCAACGTTGCAGCCACAGTGGAGCAGAAGGTGGGCAGCCAGATACCGGAGCAATGGGTTTATACCGATGCCGACCTCAGGGAATCGCTGGGCGAGGATGATGCGGATTTTCTGGAAAAGGCACGCGATAAGGTTACCAATGGCTGGACTTTCACAGAGGTCGACCTGCGGGATAAACTTGATAGCGAGGATGAACAGACACTTAAAGATGTTCGCGGCTACATAAAGAACGGCTACGCCGTAACCGAGGCCGACCTGCGGGACAAAATCGCCGAGAACGATTCCAACCTGAACGACTTCGACAACGCGCGCCACCGCATAAACGGGGCACGAACCTGGCTGTGGACATTCTGGCTGATACCTTTTGCTTTCCTCGTGCTCATCGCTTTTCTGTGTGGCCGCAACTGGGTAAGCCGTGCAGTATGTGGTCTCGCAGTGCTCTTTTTCACCGCTCTCATAGTATACATCTGCACAGCAGCAATCTTCGCCCTTGTCGCCGAGCCGAGGTTGGAGGAGGGAGCCTTCGACCCATCGCAATACGAAGGCGTCGCAGCCGTGATGGCTGAGAAGGGCAACGAACTGATTCACAATGTTGCCAGCAGCTTCGCCGCAAACATAAAGCACACGGCGCTCTACTTCATGATAGGCTCCGTAGTCATACTCTTTGGTCTGTTAGTCTGGCAGGTCGTGTTGCCGAGAACAAGGGCAACGCCGCCTCAAGCGCCCTCTTAGAAATTGAGATTCACGGGCGCTAAGAATAGTGTAGAATATAGAAAGCCTCATCAACAGGAGAGTGCGATGATTCTTGGCAAAAAAGAACCTCCTCCCAAGTGGGCAAAAGTCACCATGTTTTCGGGGAAGGGCGGCGTGGGCAAGACCACCTGCGCTGCTGCCACCGCACTTCACTATGCATCACAGGGAGAAAGGACCCTTGCTCTTTCTACCGATGCCACGCCCTCACTGTCACATATTTTTGAGATACACGGCGAAGAAAAGCCCAAAAAGGTTCATGATTCGCTCTACATCAATGAGCTCGGTGCGGAAGAAGTTTCCCAAATGTGGGATGAGAAATTCGGGAGGGAGGTGTACGATGTCTTCGCTACCTTCGTAGACGTAGACTACCAGCAGTTCGTGGACTTCACCACATCCGTTCTGCCGGGGCTGAGCGATGAGTTTATGGTCGACTATATCAGAGAACTGAGCTTGAAAGACGACTATGAGAATATTATCTGGGATACGGCTCCGTTGGGGCAGACGCTCACTTTACTGAGTACACCCGGTATGCTGGTGGAACACCTGAAGATGGCTCCGCGCATCTACACCAAACTGAAGCTCGGCAGAGTGAGCAAAGAGCCGATACTGGATATCATAAACCGCTGGCGCAAACTGTCCACCGATGAGATGAATTTCCTGAGAAACAAGGTCAGGTTTGTGCTGGTTACCATACCCGAGGCTCTCGCCGTGGAGCAGCTCGACAATGTTTTTTTGCAGTTGGAACGGCACGGTCTCATTGTAGACCAGTTAATAATCAACAATGTGATAAAGGCGGACGACTCGGAGTTCCTCAGAACCAAGGCCAGGCTACAGAAGAAATACCTCGATTTCATCCATATCAGATATAATGATATAGAAATGTTCGAAGTTCCCATGTTCCCTTATGAACTCAAAGGCTGGGACAGGCTCAAAGAGGTAGAGAAAATCCTATTTCCGGATACTTCAGAGGCAGGCCGCTAATGCAAATCACACTTATTGAAGCCAGAGACCTGCCGGAGGCCTGGTTCCTCTGCCTGCGCAAGGCGCTTACGCAGGGTCGCGAGTATACCATCGAGAGGGGCAGCAACGTAGGGC
>DATKWL010000037.1:0-4639 GCA_035529555.1 Dehalococcoidia bacterium
CCACGCCAGGAGTGGGTTTCGCCACCGGTATTGAGCGCCTCGTACTCAATCTTAAAAGACAGGGGGTCGCTGTCCCCAACGTGCCAACCCCCACTGTCTTCATGGCTTACCTCGGCGATGAAGCCAAAGAAAAGGCGATAGAGCTTATCTCACAACTGCGCAGATCGGGTATAGGCGTAGTAGGCACATTTGGAGACAGAAGCCTCAAGGCACAGTTAAAGCAGGCCGATGCCTCCAAGGCACGCTACACACTTATTATCGGCGAGGATGAGGTCAAGAGTAAAACAGTAGTGCTGAGGAACATGGCGAAAGGCGAGCAGCAGACCATCCCTATTGATAGAGTTGTCTCCTCACTAACCAAACATTAGCGAAGCTCCCACAATCCAGAAACAGTTTATCCATATGCTATAATAATTCTGAACCTTGTTTTTAGGAAAATCATATCAGGTGAACTATGCTGGAGAGACTGGAATCTATTGAGAAGCGCTACGAAGAGTTGACCAACCTCATGGGCCAACCCGAGGTAGCTCTCGATTTCGAGAAAATGCAGAACCTGGCTAGAGAACGGTCGGGGCTCGAAGAGATTGTGACCAAGTATAGAGAATACAAGGCCACTGTTAAGAACATCGAGGATACTCAAGCTATGCTCCAGCAAGAGCCGGACGAAGAGATGGCTACTCTGGCTAAGGAAGAACTGGAAAGCCTTCGCAATAAACGCGAGCTACTGCTCCAGGAGATAAAATTTGCCCTCCTGCCCAAAGACCCCGCTGATACCAAAAATGTCATCATGGAAATCCGCGCCGGTACAGGGGGCAACGAGGCAGCCCTTTTTGCCGCCGACCTCTTCCGCATGTACTCCCGTTATGCCCTCTCCAGAGGCTGGAAAGTGGACATGCTGAGCAGCAATGAAACAGGCATCGGGGGCTTCAAAGAGATTATCTTCGAAATCAAGGGGAAAGGCGCCTACAGCAGGTTAAAGTACGAAAGCGGTGTACACCGCGTTCAGCGCGTGCCGGTGACCGAGTCCTCAGGGCGCATCCATACCTCCACAGCCACAGTTGCAGTTCTCCCGGAGGCAGAGGAGGTTGAAGTATCAATCGCCTCCAACGACCTGAGAATAGACACCTTCCGCAGCGGCGGCGCAGGCGGGCAGAGCGTCAACAAGGTAACCTCTGCGATACGAATAACCCATATCCCCACAGGGATGGTGGTTGTTTGCCAGGATGAGCGGTCTCAATTGCAGAACAAGACTAAGGCAATGACAGTGCTTCGCGCCCGCCTCCTGGACCAGGAACGCCAGCGTCAATTTCAGGAGGTCACTGACGAACGACGCTCTCAAGTAGGCACGGGAGAACGCTCTGAGAAAATTCGGACTTATAATTTCCCTCAGGGTAGAGTCTCAGATCACCGCATCGGTCTAACCGTCCATAATCTACCGGCCATCCTGGAAGGCGACCTCGATGATATCATTGATGCTGTAGCCACTGCCACCCAGGCTAAACAATTGGCAAAGCAGCCCAAACAGATGGAGTCAAAAGTGGGGTAACTTTAGGCGAGACTCTGAACCAGGCTGCCAAAGACCTCGCTTCCCATGATATCGCCGATGCACGTCTGGAAGCAGAAATCCTCCTGGCTCATCTACTGAAAATCGACCGCACTGTACTTTATGTTAACTCTACTCGAAAGCTCTCTGATAATCAGGCACTCGCTTACTCAGAGCTTGTAAGACGCCGTGTCAATCATGAGCCCACCGCCTATATTACCGGACACAAAGAGTTCTTCGGGTTGGACTTCGAGGTCAATCACCACACCCTCATCCCCCGCCCCGATACCGAGCTGCTGGTGGAAAAGGCAATCGAGCTAGTAAAAAACCTTCCGCAACCTTGCCTCATAGCTGACATAGGAACAGGCTGCTGCGCTATTGCCATCGCGCTGGCTACTCATCTGCCCACAGCGAGAATCTACGCCACGGATATTTCTGCCGCTGCTCTTGAGGTGGCCCGATATAACTGTCGGCGCTACAACTTGGAAGATAGGATCACTCTGCTCCAGGGGAATTTGCTAGAGCCTTTAACCGAGCCAGTTCATATCATCGTCGCCAATCTACCTTATATAAAAGAATCTGAACTGGCTGGAATTATGCCGGAGATTTCAAAATTCGAACCACACCTTGCTCTGTCAGGTGGTATAGACGGTCTTCAGATAATCAAGAAACTTTTCTCACAGATAACAGGAAGACTGATTGCTGGAGGGACTGTTCTGCTAGAGATAGGCTATGACCAGGGGCCAGCGATAGCCAGTACAGTAAATCAGTGTCTTCCCGGAGCAAGAGTCAGTATAATGCCAGACCTCAGTGGTCTCGACCGTGTAGCTATCATCCTCACAACCGAGAGTTGATTCCCCATCTTTCCGCATGGGCTTGCTTCAACTTCTCCAGACTCTCTTTATAGGTCTGAGAAGTAATCATGTCTGCAGTCATAATCACAGCATCCTCTTTATTGTCCATGTAATAGCCACGGCGAGTTCCCACCTCGATTAAGCCATATTTCCTGTAGAGAGCCTGCGCCTCTTCATTGGTAGCACGAACCTCCAGCGTGATAAAACGGGCTTTATGTTCTATGGCGAGGTTTATTACTGCAATCAATAAAAGCTCGCCCACGCCTTTGCGTCGCCAGTCATTACGCACCGCTATATTAGCAAGATGTGCCTCATCAGCCATGAACCAGAGTCCTGTAAATCCCAGGACTTTTTCAGTCTGGCCTGCTTCAGGTGTCCCCTTTTCGAAGAAACGGTTTATGAAGGCTTTAATCTTATCGTTTATCGATTTTTTCGAGCCTCCAGAAGTCCCAACTCTGGCAGGCGTAGCCTCTCCCTCAAGAACATCTGCACAGGCCACAAAATAGTGGCTCAAGCTATTGTATCGCAGCTCCCTTTTGAAGTTGGTCACTGGCCAGGGCGGAGGAAAGGCCTCCCGTTCGATGTGGGAGACCTTAGGTATATCCTGCTCCTTCATGGGTCTAACGATGTAAGCCATGTTCCAATTTAAGCCCCAAATTTTCTCATTATTCTATCACAGTCAGTCAGAATATGCTTCACGGATGGTCTCATCTCACGAGTGAAAAGCTTGACAAAAGAGCTTCAAACTGGCATACTGAACTATGGCAACCGACTTCGTGTCAGTGGTTGTTATACTTAAGAGGAACTGTGAATCCACTGCGAACATTTTGTTCCGTCACTGGGAACAGGGCATTTATTTCCCCAAAATCCTGCTTATTCTCTTTTAATCGTTCGATTTTCAAGATTCAATCCCCCTCGTTAAACCATGCCCTAAATACCAGTGATTCAACAAAAATAGCGCTCAATCTGGTCAATAAAGGAGATGCCTGATGGCAACAGTTTTCGACAAATTACAGAATTTGAAGGCAAGGCAGGAGAAGGAAAAGGCGGCAGGTGGGACCCAGGCGATCGAGAAACAGCACCAGGCTGGCAAGCTAACAGCGAGAGAGAGGCTTGATCTCCTATTCGACCCCGGCAGCTTCTGCGAGCTGGATATGTTTGTGAGACATCGCTGCACAGATTTTGAGATGCAAAAGACATTCATTGCCAGCGAAGGTGTGGTCACCGGTTACGGCACAGTAAATGGACGTTATGTATGCGCCTTCGCTCAGGATTTCACGGCTCGCGGCGGCAGCCTCGGCGAGATGCACGCCAAAAAAATCGCCAAAGCCATGGATTTGGCTCTGCGTCTGGGTGTTCCCATGATTGGCCTCAACGACTCCGGTGGAGCTCGTATTCAGGAAGGTACAGATGCACTGGCTGGATATGGCAGCATTTTCTTCCGCAATTCCTGTGCCTCAGGGGTTGTACCCCAGATATCGGCGATAATGGGACCCACCGCTGGAGGAGCGGTTTACTCGCCCGCTATGACAGACTGGGTTTTCATGGTCAACAAGACCAGCTATATGTTCATCACCGGCCCCGATGTTATCAAGACGGTGAGCGGTGAAGCAATCGATTTCGAGAACCTGGGTGGAGCTACGGTTCATAACACCAAGAGCGGTGTAGCTCATTTCATCTGTGAGAACGATGCTCATGCCATTGAGAGAATCAAAGAGCTTCTGAGCTACTTACCTGCCAATAATATGGAAGACCCACCCATAGTTGAGACCGGTGATGACCCCAACCGCACCACCGCAGCGCTTGACAGCGTAATCCCCGAAAGCGCCCGCCAGAGCTACGATATGCGAGAGGTCATACGCTCCATAGTGGATAACGGTACCGTTGTGGAGCCGCATGCCATGTTCGCCGAAAACATCATTGTATGTTTCGCCAGATTTAACGGGAGAACAGTGGGCATTATTGCCAACAATCCACAGGTTATCGCCGGTAGCCTCGATGTCAACGCTTCCGATAAGGCAACTCGCTTCATCAGATTCTGCGATGCCTTCAACATCCCATTGCTCACCATGGTAGATGTCCCCGGCTATCTCCCTGGCACCGACCAGGAGTGGAATGGCATAATTAGGCACGGCGCCAAGCTGCTCTGGTGCTATTCTGAAGCGACCGTTCCCAAGATTACCATGATTGCACGCAAAGCCTACGGCGGCGCTTACCTCGCCATGTGCGCCAAAGACCTCGG
>DATKWL010000038.1:0-6461 GCA_035529555.1 Dehalococcoidia bacterium
GCTCAGGGCGCGCGATTATCTCCCGGGCCCCGTATTTGTCCACATCGTTACCACAAAAGGGAAAGGATACGAACCCGCTGAGGAAGATAGCATAAAGTTTCACGGAGTTTCAGGTAAGAACAACGTGAGCAATGGCATCCCTTCTTACAGTGAGGTTTTTGGCAAGACCTTGCTGCGTTTATTCAAGGAAAATGAAAGGCTGATAGCAATTAGTGCAGCCATGACAGAAGGAACTGGGCTGAGCATAGTTGCCAGGAAGTTCCCCAAGCGTGTTTTCGATGTTGGTATCTGCGAGCAACATGCAGTAACTTTCGCTGCCGGTCTTGCCACACACGGTTATATTCCTATTGTTGCTATCTACTCCACATTCTTACAGCGGGCATTCGACCAGGTTATTCACGATGTGTGTATCCAGAACCTGCCGGTAGTTTTTGCCATAGACCGCGCGGGCATAGTAGGTGAGGACGGGAAAACTCATCAGGGCACGCTGGACCTATCTTATCTTAGTTGCATACCCAATCTGGTTGTAGCTGCGCCGCGCGATGAAAATGAACTGGGAAACATGTTCTATACAGCAACACGAGCTAACTGCCCCATGGCTATTAGATATCCCCGCGGCAGCGGATTGGGCGTGCCGATGGATGAGAAACTCAAGGAATTGCCGATAGGCAAGGGGGAAGTTATCAAAACAGGCTCCGACCTTGCTATCATCACAATAGGATGTGCCGTAGCACCGTCTCTGGAAGCAGCCTGGCTGCTCCACAATAAAGGCATTGACTGTGCGGTAGTCAATGCTCGTTTCGCCAAGCCATTGGATTCCGAGCTCATTCTCGAAACCGTGAGCAAGACAAATGGACTGGTTACAGTAGAGGAGAATGTCCTGGCAGGTGGCTTTGGCAGCGCGGTGCTCAGCCTGCTCTCGAGTATCGCTGGAATTCGTGCTCTACGCATCGGCATCCCGGATGAGTTTGTGGAACACGGGGCACAGGAAATCCTCCGTGCTAACTATGGCCTCAATGCCGAGGGCATAGCGCAACGCATCCTGTCCTTCTTCCCTGAACTTGCCCGCCGTTCTCGCCCTTCAAAGGCCCTGGGATAGATGCAAAGCCACTCAAGAGTTCAATAGGACTGCCTGTAAAAAAACACTAAAATACTGGTATGTCGAGGGGATATGGTAGATTTGGAATCCGTCTGGAAGCGGTATAGGACAGACCTCGAGACAGAACTGAAATTCGCCGTGGGTGAAGCAGCCCTGCCCATGTATAACATGATGCGGTATCATCTGGGCTGGATTGACAAACAGGGCAGACCCCAATCAGCGACGGCAGGCAAGAGGTTGCGCCCTATCCTTTGCCTTCTCGCCTGTCAGGCAGTAAACGGGGAATGGAGACAGGCCCTTCCCGCAGCGGCGGCTGTGGAACTGGTACACAACTTCTCCCTCATCCACGATGATATACAGGACTCGAGTCGGGAGCGGAGGGGAAGAGGCACAGTCTGGCATGTCTGGGGTAAGCCCCAGGCAATAAATGTGGGCGATGGCATGCATGCCCTGGCTCTATCTTCTCTGCTAAGGCTTGAAGATGGAGGAGTACCCCATCCCAAAGTGGTGCGTGCTGCACGCATCCTCGGCGAGGCAAGCCTGAAGCTCTGTGAAGGTCAATATCTCGATATCAGCTACGAAAACCGCCTCGATATCGGTATCAACGACTATTTAGAAATGATTGGCTGCAAGACGGCTGCTCTCTTCCGCTGCTCTCTTGAGATAGGCGCCCTCCTGGGCTCAGACGACGAATCGCTGCTGACTCATCTCAAGCTGTTTGGCCATTATCTGGGGATGACCTTTCAGGTGCATGACGATGTTTTAAGCATCTGGGGAGATGAGAAAACCACAGGCAAACCGAATACCTCGGATATTCAAATGAAGAAGAAAACATTACCCATTGTTTATGCTCTGGAGAAGACAAAAGGCGAAGACAAAGCAAAGCTCTGGGAAATTTACCAGAAGAATACAATCGGGGCAGCGGACATAGATATGGTGCTGAAAATACTTAGCAGGATTGACGCCCAGAGCTATGCTCAGGACATGAGCGAAAAAAACTACCGCCAGGCACTCTCAGAATTGAACGCTTCGACCTTGCCCGAGCCTGCCAAAGACGAACTCAAGACTATCGCTGCATTCCTTCTGAAACGCCAGTACTAGAAGAATCCAGAGAGCTGAATACGCTTTCTATCTGACTCGATAAACCTAGCACTTTTCCCCATGTCATTGTATAATCACCACATCGCACGCGATTGGATGTTCAGGGAAGTTTTAAGGAGGCAAATATGCTGAAATTGGCAATTACTGGAAAGGGAGGCGTTGGGAAGACTACCCTATCCAGCCTCCTAGCAAGGCTTTATGCTGCCGAAGGTCAATCTGTATTGGCTATAGATGCCAATCCTGATGCTAACCTGGGTATGGCTCTGGGCATCCCTCCCGAAGAGCTGCGCCGCGTGCAACCTATCGCAGAAATGAAGGAATTAATTGAAGAACGCACGGGCGGTAAACCGGGCACTACAGGAGGCTTTTTTAAACTCAATCCCAAGGTAGACGATATCCCTGAACGCTTCTCTATAAAAAAAGACGGCATCAAATTTCTGGTTATGGGCACAGTGAAAAAGGGCGGCGGCGGCTGCATGTGCCCCGAAAGCGCCCTGCTTAAGAACCTGCTGAATCACCTCATGTTTCGCAAGACTGAGGTTGTTATTCTCGATATGGACGCTGGTATCGAACACCTGGGACGGGGTACGGCAGCCACTATGAACGCCTTCATAGTGGTAGTGGAACCAGGACAGAGGAGCTTTGAGACTGCAAAAGCTGTCAAAAAACTGGCACAGGATATCGGCATCAAAAAATGTTATGTTGTAGGTAATAAGGTAACCAACGACGCTGACCGCCAGTTCATAAAAGACAGCCTGCCCGATTTCGAGCTTCTCGGCTTCATCAGCCTCAATCCCAAAATCGCTGAAGCTGACCGCAAGGGAGCGAGCCCCTATGACATGGATACTAAAGTTGTTTCTGAAATAAAAGCAATAAAAGAACGCCTGGAAGCCATTTCGAGGTGAGAAAATGAATAAAAAGACGATTCGCGACATCGACCTCGAGGGCAAGAGGGCTCTGGTCAGGGTTGATTTCAATGTCCCCTTCGACCTGCAGACCAAAGCTATCAGCGACGATAGCCGTATCAGTGCGGCGCTGCCCACAATAAAATATCTAATTGACAAGAAGAGCAAGGTGGTTCTTTGCTCCCACCTGGGCCGTCCCAATGGCAAAGTAGTCGAGGATATGCGGCTGGCTCCGGTGGCCAAGCGCTTGTCGGAACTGCTCAAAAAGCCAGTGCAGACAACCAGAGACTGTATCGGGCCGGAGGCAGAGGAGGCAGTCTCCAGAATGAAAGAGGGCGATGTGCTCATGCTGGAGAACCTCCGCTTCCATGCCGAAGAGGAGAAGAACGACCCCCAATTCGCCAAGTCGCTTGCTAAGCTGGCGGATGTTTACGTCAATGACGCTTTCGGCACCGCTCATCGCGCTCATGCCTCAACAGCCGGCGTTGCCCAATATCTTCCCGCCGTAGCGGGTTTCCTTATGGAGAAAGAGATTGACTTTTTAGGCAAAGCTCTGGCAGGGGCTGCCCACCCCTTTGCTGCAGTTATTGGTGGGGCCAAGGTGAGCGACAAGCTGGCACTTCTGGATAACATCATGGGCAAGGTAGATTATCTGCTTGTCGGCGGCGGCATGTGCTGCACCTTCCTCAAGGCCAATAATATCGGTGTGGGCAAATCACAGGTCGAAGAGGACAAGCTCAACTTTACCCGAGGATTGATAGAGAAGGCTGCCAAAGCTAATGTTCAAATGGTATTGCCCGAGGATGTCGTCATAGCCGACAAATTCGCCACCAGCGTGTCCGTCAAAACTGTGTCCGTCTCGCAGATACCGTCAGACTGGTATGTCATGGACATCGGCCCGCAGACCATTAAAAATTTCACAGACAAACTGAAGAAATGCAAGACGGTGGTCTGGAACGGGACAATGGGCGTTTTTGAATATAAGGAGTTCCGCCAGGGGACTGAGGCGATAGCTAAGCAAATGGCAGAACTCAAAGCCACCACCATCACCGGCGGCGGTTCCACCGCTGAAGCGGTGATGGAACTCGGGCTGGAGAAAAAGATGAGCCACGTTTCCACCGGCGGGGGGGCAGCTCTGGAATTTCTGGAGGGCAAAATCCTGCCCGGCGTGGCAGCGCTGCTGGACAAAAAGAGCTAAAAAAGGAGAAAAATGCTCAGCCTCGACCAGATAAAAGATATAACACATGAATCTCCATCCAAGATAGTGCTTCTGGTAATAGATGGTCTGGGTGGTCTACCCAGACCTGACACCGGCAAGACAGAGCTTGAGACCGCCCATACTCCCCACTTAGACCTGCTGGCGAGCAAGGGTATTTGCGGCCTTACTGACCCTGTTTCCCCGGGCATAACTCCCGGTAGTGCTCCGGGGCATCTTGCCCTGTTCGGCTATGACCCAATCAGATTTCTCGTGGGCCGAGGGATATTGGAGGCTCTTGGTATCGATTTCGAATTAAAGAAAGGCGATGTGGCCACTCGAGGCAATTTCTGCACCGTTGATAAAAAAGGCCTTGTTATCGACCGCAGAGCCGGCCGTATCTCAACCGAACAAAACGCCGAGCTGTGTAAAAAATTAAGCAAAATTACGCTCGAAGGCGCTGAGCTTTTCGTAGTGCCTGTCAAAGAACACCGCTTTTTGCTCGTATTTCGAGGTGAAGGTCTATCAGGCGACGCCAGTGACTCCGACCCACAGCAGATAGGAGTCGCCCCTTTAAATGTCGCTGCGCTAGCGGCAAAAGGGAAAAAGACCGCCAAGCTCGCTAATGATTTCGTGACCAAGGCGAAATGGGTACTGGTTGACTCCCATCCAGCCAATATGGTGCTCTTACGTGGATTCTCGCAGCATCCCGACCTGCCCACTATGAATGAGATATTCAAGTTGAACCCTGCTGCCATAGCTTCCTATCCCATGTACCGAGGGCTGGCCAAGCTCGTTGGTATGAAAATTCTCGAAACTGGCTCCAGTGTGGAAGAAGAATTCGACACCCTTGCTAAGTATTACGCAGAGCATGACTTCTTTTTCATCCATGTCAAGAAAACCGACTCTACGGGAGAAGACGGCGATTTCGATGCGAAGGTCAAGGCGCTGGAGGAAATAGACAGGCTCTTTCCCAAGATAATTGCTCTCAATCCCGATGTTTTAATCGTGACTGGAGACCATTCCACACCTGCGTTACTCAAGGGGCATAGCTGGCACCCAGTGCCTATCATTCTTTACTCTAAGTGGAGTAGAGCCGACCATGTGAAAGAATTCTCGGAGCCAGCGTGCTCCTCAGGCTATCTGGGAAGATTCAACGCCTGCCACGTTATGCCTCTAGCGATGGCAAATGCCCTGAAGCTGACCAAATTCGGTGCTTAGGAGGATAAATAATGCGAACACCTATAATCGCTGGCAACTGGAAGATGAACACCACCGTTGCTGAAGCAGCGGAACTGGTTAAGGCGATGAAGGATAAGTTGAACCAAATAACGGGCGTGGGGAAAGTGCTCTGCCCGCCTTTTATTTCGTTGACTGCTGTCAAGGAGCTTATCAGAGGTACATCCATCAAGCTGGGCGCACAGAATATGTATTTCGAGAAAAGCGGCGCTTTTACCGGCGAGGTATCTCCTCCGATGCTGGCCGGATTATGCGAATATGTTATTTTGGGCCACTCCGAGAGAAGGGGATACTTCGGCGAGACCGACCAGATAGTAAATAAGAAGGTTAAGGCTGCTCTGGCAGTGGGGCTTACGCCTATTGTCTGTGTCGGCGAAAGCCTTAAAGAAAACGAGGCGGGTGAGACTATTGCAGTTGTGACCAGACAAGTCAAGGGTGCTTTCGAGGGCATAGATTCTCCCAAAGATACAGTCATAGCTTATGAGCCCATCTGGGCCATCGGCACCGGCAAAGCTGCCACCGGTGCGCAGGCTAATGCCACCATTAAGGTTATCCGTGACACTGTGGCTAAGCTATATGGAGAACAGATTGCCCAGGCTATACGCATACAGTACGGTGGCAGCGCAAGCAGCGCCAACATAGCTGAATTCATCAGCCAGCCCGATATAGACGGAGCACTGGTAGGAGGCGCCAGCCTCAAAGCGGCTGATTTTCTGGGCATCGTGGATCAGACAGCCAAGATTAAGAAAACA
Organism: Dehalococcoidia bacterium; assembly: GCA_035529555.1. GTDB lineage: Bacteria > Chloroflexota > Dehalococcoidia > SZUA-161 > SZUA-161 > VGNW01. The sequence goes on from DATKWL010000038.1 coordinate 6,292, forward strand.
GGATGAGCCTACTGGTCGCCATAGTTGGCCCCACCGCAACGGGCAAAAGCAGCCTGGCGCTCGAACTCTGCCAGGTCTACAATGGCGAGATAATCAACGCCGACAGCCGCCAGGTCTACCGCTACATGGATATCGGCACCGCCAAGCCCACCAGAGAGGAACAGGCTGCA
>DATKWL010000039.1:0-4903 GCA_035529555.1 Dehalococcoidia bacterium
GGCTTTGCCTGTGAACGCTGTGGTCAAGGTAGATTGCTACGTTCCCGGGTGTCCACCCCGCGCCGGCGATATCAAATACGCATTGACCGAGCTTCTTCAGGGACGCATCCCGGTTCTACCCAGCGATATGATGCGCTTCGAGTAGTTGAGGAGGTACCGAAATGGCTGGAGAAAGCAAGACTATTGAGATAAAACCGCTAACCCGTATAGAGGGCCACGGCAAGGTCACGCTGTTTCTGGATGATAAGGGCAATGTGAGCAAAGCCCACTTGAATGTCCTGCAGTGCCGCGGCTTCGAGAAATTCTGCGAGGGCCGTGTTATCTGGGAGATGCCGTTAATCACCCAGCGCGCCTGCGGCATCTGTCCCGTGAGCCATCACCTGGCCTCGGCCAAGGCCGGTGATGCTATCCTGGGAGTAGAGATACCTCCCACCGCCAAGCTGTTGCGGCAGCTTATCCATATGGCACAGTATGTGCAGTCGCACGCCCTGCACTTCTTCCATCTAGCCAGCCCGGACCTTCTCTTCGGCATGGACTCCGACCCCGCCACCAGAAATGTAATTGGGCTCATCGGGGCAAATCCCGAGCTAGCTAAGAAGGCAGTTTGGCTCAGAGCTTATGGCCAAACCATTATCGAGACACTGGGCAGTAAAAGGATTCATCCGATTTTCGCAATACCGGGTGGAGTTAATACAGCGCTATCACCAGAGAAAAGGGATGAATTCCTTAGCAAAATAGACCAGGCGATTGCTATCTACAAAGTAGGACTTGATACGATAAAGGATTTCCAGTCTAAACAAAAGGACCTGGTGACCAACTTTGCCAGTTTCCCATCTGGCTATATGGGCCTGGTTGACCCCAAGGGCAATCTGGAACTCTATGATGGCAAGTTAAGGCTGCTGGATGCCAAGGGGTTTGTCCTGGAAGACCAGGTAGAAGGCAAGAACTACCTCTCCATAATAGAGGAGAGGGTGGAAGACTGGTCATACATGAAGTTCCCCATCTATAAGAAGATGGGCTATCCCGGCGGGATGTACCGAGTAGGCCCGCTGGCCAGGCTCAATGTGGCCGATGGCATCAGCACACCCCTGGCAGCTAAGGAGTTCAAAGAATTCAAGAAGCTGGGCAACGGCGGCATGGTGGAAGGGTCGCTCTACTTCCACTACGCCCGACTCATCGAGGGCCTCTACGCCACCGAGAAGGTACGTGAGCTTCTGGAGACCGATGGCATCTGTGGCACTGAGTTGAGAGTATCTTCCTCTAAGTACAACGAGGAGGGTGTCGGAGTTGTAGAGGCGCCGCGCGGCACGCTGTTCCATCACTTCTGGGTGGATTCCAGCGGTGCTATTAAGAAGGCGAACATCATCGTAGCCACTCAAAACAACAACCTGGCTATGAACAGGGCTGTCTATCTGGTAGCCAAAGACTTCGTCAAGGCGGATAAGCTGACCGAGGGCATGCTCAACCGCGTCGAGGTAGCGATACGCTGTTATGACCCCTGTCTCTCCTGCGCCACCCATGCCATCGGGCAAATGCCCATCGCCATCGAGCTGATCAGCCACACCGGCGAGGTTCTGGACGAGATAAACACGGACTAGCCTTGACTAATCACAAGAGAATAACCTTAGATGGGGTGGCTACTTAGTGGCCACCCCACTTTATATTGTCCTAAATCAAGACACAGACTAAACTCAGGTGAAATAGGGAACCTTTTATTGTATACGTCGATATCTTCTCACGGCCATTGGAAGGAATACTAATAAAATACCACCTATCCAGGCCAGAGATTTCCATAGCGGAGTTATAATCTCACCTCCCAGAGAAAGTGCTCTCACTGTATCTGTAGTCGCCGTAACCGGGTTTATTTTAGCGAAGGCCTGTAACCAACCTGGCATCGTTTCTACAGGAACAAACATTGAACTGGCAAAGACGATAGGGAAAATCCAGACAAAGCCAGCAACCTGAGCAGTCTCCACATCCTTGACTGACATGCCAATGAAGGCCGAAATCCAAGTGAATGCGAATCCAAATAGCACAGATAGCATCACAGCGGCGACTGCGAACGGGATACCATTATGGAATCTGAACCCTATAATGCTCCCAACACCTATCATAAGAAGCACGAGAAATGTGTAGCGTAATGTATCGGCCAGGGTGCGTCCGGCAAGCACGGCGGAACGAGCCATTGGCAGAGAACGAAAGCGGTCAATCATACCACGCGACAAGTCTTCAGCCAGACCAACACTAGTCTGAGCAGAACCAAAGACAACTATCTGAACCAAGAATCCTGGTAACAGAAATTGAATATACGATAGACCACCTGCGTTTATAGCGCCGCCGAATACATAGTTGAACAGCAGTAATAACATCACAGGCTGAACCGTTGAGAATATCAGTAATTGAGGGAGTCTCACAAACCTGAGCAGATTTCGCCGCGCTATTACCAACGTATCTGGGATAGTCCAAACAAGCCTATAGGTAGATGGCATTGATTTTGAATTTATCATGTTGCGTTCCTTTCATTACGTTTGCGACCCTTCTTAACTGCGGCTTCGGCGGTGCCCTCCTCGGATGTCGCGGTAGCATGACCTGTCAGTGCTAGAAAGACGTCATCCAAGGTAGGTTGCCTTAAGCCAAGGTCTGAGACCATAATCCCACCTGTATCCAGTCGGCGCACGACCTCAGCCAGTATAGAGGTTCCTCCAACGACGGGAATGCTGATGTCACCGGTTTCGGGAACGCTCTTGATCTTGCCATCTCCTAATGTACCAAGTAATTCCACAGCCAGCGATGTCTGAGCACGATCAGCTATACGAATCTGTATTAGGGCATCACCTCCACAGCACTCTTTTAGATACTGGGCTGTACCTTGCTCAATGATATGCCCGTTATCGAGAACCGCTATATTATTGGCAAGACGATCCGCCTCTTCGAGATACTGGGTGGTCAGCAATACTGTCGTTCCTCCAGTGACTGAATTGGTAATAATTTCCCAAAGTGCATTGCGGCTCCGGGGGTCAAGGCCAGCGGTGGGCTCATCCAGAAAGAGCACTGGCGGCTTCGCAACTAAACTTGCAGCTAAGTCAAGACGACGGCGCATCCCGCCGGAGTAAGTTTTAGCCCTCCTGTTAGAAGCTTCCGTAAGGCTAAAGTTTTCCAGTAGCTCCGTAGCCCTGCGGCGCGCCTCCTTACCACCCAAATGATATAATCGTCCAACCATCTCAAGATTCTCTTGGCCCGTAAGATTTTCATCAACAGCGGGGTACTGGCCAGCCAGTCCGATAAGGTTGCGTACAACCTGAGCATCTCGTACGACATCATGGCCAGCTACTCGAGCCTGTCCTGCGTCTGGTTGAAGCAAAGTCGTGAGGATGCGAACAAATGTGGTCTTGCCTGAACCGTTGGGGCCTAGAAGAGCTGTGATGGTTCCTGGCTGCACCACAAGGCTAACCCCATCCAATGCTTTGATTTTACCAAAGTGTTTTTGCAGCCCTTCAGTACTGATAGCTGCACCATCAGGGATTGGCATTGACCCGATGATTCCAGTTTCTCCTGTCATAGCCACCACCTCCAAATAAAGTCAAATAATAAGTAGATATTTCAGCCATTCTAAAACGGGGATGTAATGCAAACAACTTATATTACAATCGGGCAGATTAAGAAGTCATAAAATGAAGATATAAAAGCTTAAAAATTTATCACATCTTCCTTATGAAGAAATAGAAAAACATCGATGTGTGATCAGCCCTATTTGTGGGTACCACTTTTAAGGGCGAGGGCCTCTCTATCCGCTCGCTGTCGATTCTAGCCCACGTCCCCTCCGTTGGCATAACCATGAATACCAGTCTAAGAACGCCCTGCCATTTAGTTTTTATTGACCAGGCTGCCGATTGTATGGAAAATGCACAAACCGCCTGTCTTTCTTTGCCGCTTCGACAGCCTTGATTGCGCTCTGCTCCTTGTCCTTTATCTCCAGCATGATGTCGAAGTCGTAGGGCTTGGTCCGGTCAAGAAACTCTTTGAAAAGCTTCATATCTATGGTCTCGGTATGCCCGCCTCTTATCTTATAAACGCCCTGTAAGCTGAAGTCCATCATCGGAACGCCATCTTTCTTCCGCCATGTACCATGAAACATACTGAATGCTTGCCTTATTGACTCGCCTGCATTGTTCACTTTGTGATGAAAGGCATCGAACAATACAGGTATGCCCGTTTCCTTACTTATCTCGATGCATTCCTTCAACGTGTAGTTTCTATCATCGTTTTCGACGACAAGCCTTCTACTGATGACATCAGGGGCCCTGTGAAACCTTTTGATAAATCTCTGCATGCTTTTGTCTTTGTCCCCGTAGACCCCACCCACATGTATCTGTATCTTTGCTGTAGTATCCAGCCCCATCGTATCCAGTACCTGGGCATGGTAGAGCAACTCTTTAACACTCCTTTCAAACACGCCCTCATCCACAGAGTTAATAAGAGTGAACTGGTCCGGGTGCATAGAAATCCTGATTTCACTTGCCTTGATAAAATTGCCTATCTCGTCAAACTTGCCCCTGAAATACACCTTCCAGTCGAATTTGCAGATAGGGTGTGAGGCGAAGGGAACTAAATCTGAGGTTATCCTGAAGAATAATATGTCATGTCTAACGTTGAACTTCAGCATCTCCAGGAGGCAATTGAGGTTGTTCTCAACTGTGGCTACAAGTCGTTCTTCCGAGTAGGACTTGAGACGAAAGGTGCGGGCACCTTTGCACCCGATGGTCAGGTTCAGGCAAGGATAGCCAATCTTCATACCATCCACCACCCACAAAACAGATAGTCTAATCTGGCTTCAGCGTCATAACTTTTTTGAAAGTGGCTATCACGTAATCATCTATTTCTACGCTGAACAGAGCATTTTCTG
>DATKWL010000040.1:0-3233 GCA_035529555.1 Dehalococcoidia bacterium
AAGGATACTAGAGCGATAACAATGAAGAACGGGAGGCCAGCGACTCAGGGTGTATGCCCCACATGTGGCACCAAAATGTTCAGAATAGGGAAGAGTTAAAGCCGTTATCTGAGGTGGACCCCATCATTTGGACAGGATAGGGGCTATATTAAGAGAGGGTCCCGTTGTCCTCAGGGTATCTGATATTAAGAATTCTACCATACCTCCACAGGCAACTTCCACCGGGATTGAGGTAAATACCTCGGCTGGTGTTCGATAGCCCAAGGCCTGGGTTGGGGGCACTCGGCGTTATAGAAACGGAAGTAGTCACCCATCCTGATATGCTTCCACTATACTTCCTCATATTTCACTGTCCGCCAGTAGGCAAAACTCTCTCCGGCCTCTAGGGTGTTTGACAGCCGCCATGAGAGCACATACCGACTGTACCAGTCTATGATGGCTACAAGGTGGTACAGAGGAATCCCCGTGCCAATGGGGATATAGGTGATATCCGCTGCCCACACCTGATTCGGCCGCGTCATCTTCATACCACTCAACGGGTACGGATAGATTTTATGATCTGGTGCCGGCTTACTGGTCCTCGGGCGCCGATAGATAGCCTTAAGCCTCATTATTCACATCAGACGCTGCTTCAGCGCGTGCATGCGATCCAGCAGTATGAAAAGCAGCGTGGTAGGCACAGCGAATCTTAACTGGATAGCACCCTGAAAGCAACGAATGGCATAGCGTTCACAGAAGACTGAGAGAAATTCTCTAGCGAGTCTTTAAACATTGGTTACTGAAGTGGTAAAATAATTGCTCCCTATAGAGAATCTGTATGTAGTAATACCCTGAGAGGTTTGACGAAGCAATCGAGAGGAGAGATAGAGAATATGCACGACGTCTTAAGGAGTTATACTGGTCAAAGGAAAATTAAAGAAAAAAACGGAATCTATCTCTGAATTATAGTAAGGAGGACACATTATGGTTGAGAAGAAGTTGGCTGGTAAAGTGGCTTTGGTCACGGGTAGTGCACGCGGCATTGGAAGAGGCTGTGCCCTTCGGCTGGCCAACCTCGGTAGTGACATAGGCATCATCGACAGAAACCTGAAAGGATTCGAAGTATACGAGTTTGAGAAGAAACAGATGACTGCGCCCACAGTTATGGACGAAGGCAGGGCGCTCGGGGTCAGGGCAATGGGTTTGGAGGTCGACTTAACCGACCGGGCGGCAACAGAGACGGCCGTTGCCGAGATCGTAAAGAAGATGGGTAGAATCGACATCACCGTCTGTAACGCTGGCGGAGGCACTGTCAAATTCGCAGACGAGATTAAGCCGGGTGAGGCTGTGAAGCAGTCCGAAGTTATGGGAGTGAGGACAGGAGACGTGGGACCAGGTGACATCGCCACTACAGGGACACCTTCGGACTGTCCACAGGACATGTTGATGAGGGTACTCAACAACAACCTGATGACATGCATGTACACCTGCATGGCAGTAGCCCCATACATGAAGAAGCAGAAGTCAGGAAAGATTGTGACCGTCTCATCAATGGAGGTGTTTATCCCAAGGGGAAGTTTACACCCTTACGGAACTGCGAAGGCGGCAATCGTCTATTATACGCGTGCTTTAGCTCAGGAGCTCGGCCCCTACAACATCAACGTGAATTGCATCGCCCCAGGGATAATCCACACTGGCAGACTCGGCGAAAGAAGCGATATGGGGAAGCAGATCGCGTTGAGGAGAGAAGGAACCATCGAAGACTGCGCAAAGGTTGTGGAGTTCCTTGTTACAGACCTGTCCGACTACGTAACTGGACAGACTATTGCCGTCGACGGGGGAGCCCGTGATCAGCGGTATACCTAAGTGCGCATAAGACTGAGAAAATTAAGCAGCGTAGGGCACAAGGTAAGCCATGGTTCGTTGACCCGGAGAGGTTTGACGAGGCAATGAGAAGATAGAGATAATCCGCAAGCCTGAGAGGACTATAGCTGAATATGAAAATGAGCGCCTCGGGGAATCGTTGGAACATCACAGTAACGGCGCTCAGCTCTCGCTAGCATAGAGTTACCGAAACCCGAAAGGGTAGCTATACCCAAAAATCCCAAAGAAAAGAGGTGATAGAGATGACAACAATGAGCTTATTTGAAGAGGCAGACATTGAGGAGCGAGAAAAATAAGTTAGGGGGAGAAATAGAAGCCCTTACTGAAAGGCAGGAGAAACTCTCTTCTCGTATGGAGAAAGCATCTTCAGACTTTGAGAGAGACATTAAACTCATCAGGCAGACCAGGGACGAGCTTGCAAAGATAGCCGAAATGAAAGGGAGGTATGAGAAGGAAGTAGAAGACATGGAATGGGCCGAGCAGATCATTCCCTCATATACTACTTTATTGAAGGGACTGGCTCAGTTGCCTGACGAGTTCGAGCTCCGATTCTGGGCTTCGCATATCGAAGCTTTCCTGCACAAGGTTAAGGGGAGGTATGAGAATCTTCGCGCTAAAGCTCAACAAGCGGATCTCTGGGGCAAGTTCATGACGCTGGGAATAGACGTTGTCTTGAGGACAGAAGGAATGGAGCCAGTACCACCGCCGGAACGCCCCAGGCTCGGCATATCTGTCTCTTCATCGGGCAAAATAGAACCGGATTGGATAGACAATCCAAATAGGGAGCCTAAGGCGATTGTTGTGACGTATGAGGAGTTTATGGCAATTGCCCAGAAGCTTAGAGATAAGTTACTGAAGGGAACAATTGTGCCATTGAGTGAGTATGAAATCCCTAAACTAATGTATAGTGAGGCTTCAGTTTGACCACTGGAATGCCGACCATATATAATTCCAACAAGAGCGGAGCAAGAGGTGCTGAGACTTGTGGCGCAAGCTGATAAAAAGACCTCTTGCTTTGGTGGATTTTCGTCAGGGTTTGAGGACAAGCCAGATACGATTTGGGGCGATTAGCTCAGTGGTTAGAGCGCTTGCTTCACACGCAAGAGGTCACTGGTTCAAGTCCAGTATCGCCCACCATACTGTACAATACGTGGAACCTCTTCAAGGTTAAACTCTACCTTATCCGGTAAATCAGGTGGTGCGTAACTCAGAACAGCTTTTTCCCCGGTAACCCGGATGTCTTTCACAAACCCGCGGATAAAAACCTTCCTATGAGCGAGTGACCCTTCACGAATGATCTCCTGCATCTCAGCGGCGTAACCGGTCATCGTTTCCATGTCAATCAGCTCTACGCGCCGGTCCGCTAGCTC
>DATKWL010000041.1:0-4957 GCA_035529555.1 Dehalococcoidia bacterium
TCAATCCGGTTAATATACTCATCGCGGAAGTATTTCAATGAATCCAGCACTGGCACCGCCGCCGCCTGGCCGAGGCCGCAGAGCGACGCCACGGCCATGGTTTCCGCCAGGTCCTCCAGCGCATTGATATCTCCCTGCGCACCCTCTAGCCGGCGCAGCCGGCCGAGGATCTCCATCATCACCTCGGTGCCCTCACGGCAGGGCGTGCATTTTCCGCAGGATTCCTCGCTCAGGAAATGCATATTGTTGCGAACGATATCAATTATATCCCGCGCTGTATTGAACACCATGACCGCGCCGGAGCCTAAATATGTTTCATGCGACAACGGCGTGTCGAGCAGGCTTGCTGGCAGGATATTGCCCGTCGAGCCGCCTATCTGCACCGCCTTTATATCATCTGCCCCGGCCAGGTCCGCCACCAGTTCTTTCAGGGAGCTCCCCATCTCCAGCTCATAGACACCAGGCTTCTTAACGTCACCGCTCACGCTAAAGACCTTTGTGCCCTTACTCCTCACGGTCCCCATAGCGCTGAACCAGGCTGCGCCGTTGGCAATGATGTGTGGGACGTTCATCAGTGTCTCCACGTTATTGATGATAGTCGGCATGTCCCATAGCCCCCGGGTCGGTGGATAGGGCGGCTTGTAACGGGCTTCACCCCGTTTCCCTTCAATAGAATCCATCAGGGCCGACTCCTCACCGCAGATATATGCGCCGGCACCTTCGAACACGTGGATATCCATCTGTTTTAAAAAGCCCTTTTCCCTTGCCTGGTCAATGGCGCGGCACAGCGGGTCATACAGGGAATGATACTCAGCCCTCAGGTAGATGTAGGCCCGCTGCGCCCCGATGGCCAGCCCGGCGATGCACATGCCCTCAATCAAGCCGAATGGATCGTGGGACAAGATATATTTGTCTTTAAATGCGCCCACTTCGCCTTCGTCGGCGTTGCAGATGAGGTATTTCTTCTTCGCCCTGGCGTTCAGTGCTAACTCCCATTTCAGGCCGCAGTTGAAACCAGCCCCTCCCCGTCCGGTCAGCCCCGATTTTTTTACCTCGTCGACGATGGCTTTTGGCTTCATGTTATCGCGCGCTTGCTGAAAAGCCTTGAAGCCGCCTCTCGCTAGGTATGTCTCGATGTTCCCTGGATCGATGTCCCCACAGTTGCTTAATACAATTCGTTTTTCCGCCACGCGTATCCTCCTGTCAATAGGATTTCAGGATCTCGACGATCCTCTCCGGTGTCAGGTTACCATACAACTGATCGTTGATCATCATCGCCGGTGCCTGGTCACAGGCGCCGATGCAACTGGCCAGCTCAAACGAGAATTTGCCGTCCGCGGTGGCCTGTCCCGGGGCTATCCCGAGCTCTTTTTGTATGCTGCCAATTACAGCCTGCGCGTCCTTGAGGTCGCACGGCACAGACCCGCATACCCTGATAACGTTCTTGCCCGTTTTAGACACCGGGAGATACGTGTAGAAGGTGGAAACCCCGTAAACCTCATTGAGAGGCAGACCAGTCTGCTCGGCCACACCAGACATCACCTCTTTTGAAAGGCAGCCGTTTTTACTGAGCTCCCGCTTCAGCACGGGTAACAGCTCTGCGCGGCCGCTTGAGATAGAAGATGTTTCTTTACCCATCGCGATACCCCCTGTCTTATTCTACACTTTCACAGGCGCGCTCAGCGCCCGGGTCGGACAATACTCAATACATACCCCGCAGTCCCGGCACTCCTCGCTGTCCAGCGGTTCATCAAAACCCATCACCACCTTCGACCTGAAGCCGCGATAGGCGATGCTCAGTATATTTTTACCGGCGATGTCACTACAGGCCCGGATGCATTTGCGGCAGAGTATGCACTTGGACAGGTCACGGCGCACATACGGGTTCGAATCCTCTGCCGGGTAATAGCGGGGAGCTTTAACGTTGAAACGCGGAGCACCCACTTCATAATCAGAGGCAAGATTGTGAAGGACACAGTCCTCAGCATTGGTATCGTTCACGCAGTCTCCGGTATGAGCGGTAAGCATGAGCTCCACTATCACCCTGCGCGCCGCCACCACCTTCGGCGAGTTCGTGTATATCACCATACCCCCGGATACGGGCGTATGGCAGGACCCCACCAGGGTCCTGGAGCCTGCCACCTCGACCACGCATATTCGGCATGCCCCAGTGGGTAGCTGGCCCTTGATATGGCACAGCGTAGGTATTTTTATCTCATTTGCCTCGGCCACCTCCATGATAGTAGCTCCCTCGCGCGCCTTGATCTTTCTTCCGTCTATATTTATATTTACATTGTCCATCTGCACCACCAAGATTATTATTAGTTAAAAGCATTAATTAACGAGTTCAGGCTGTCCAAAAACCTTCTCTGCCGAAGGCTAATCACCGACCATCGATTGTCTCCGGCACCCTGAACGTTATCCCTCAAAGACTACCACCCCCTTCGACTACTTTTATTTACCCTCAGGGCCAATTTTATACCTCGGCCCCGGCCAAAGTTAATTGTTGTTCCTCCTTGTATTCCAGCACAGCCTCTTCGATTAGCCTGCTATATTTCCCGGGCAAATTGACTGTACCCTCCAGCGCTTCCTTCACGATCTTCTTCACATTGTGCACCAGGCACATTAGCGAAAACTCCCCTCCCACTTTCACTGAGCCGCATAAGTCCATCGATGGCTTTCTGCCATTCCACTTTATCTGCCCGAAAAATGGCTCCGCTGTGTACCCACGCTTCTTGTAAATCCGCTTCCTCTCCTCGCTTCTCAGCTTCTGCCTCATTGCCTCCAAGAGTGGCTCCCACCCATCTCGGCTGACTGTCCGTACCTCACCAGTAGTGCATTGCTCCCTTACTACACATTCCCGGCAGGACTCCGCTCGGTAAAGGAGGAGTGGCACTTCTCCCTCATGGTTCTGCTCTGCCCATCGTATCAACCGGAATTCCCCATTTCAACTCGGAATGAGGCGATGTTCAACTCTCATCGCCCTTGACTATAATCCACTACTCGATCTTCACCACTCATTCTTAAAAGAAGCCGCTTGACAAGCGATTTAGGGTCGTCGAAATCATATGTTCTATAAAGTTCCATTAAGCTTGCTCTGGCAGAGCCTTCGGCGTGCATGTGAATGACTGCCTCTTCGCCACCCATTAAAGCAATAGTTTCGCGTAACAGCAAGAAAAGTTTAAACCTATCCTCGCCTGGTATGGCAGCACTTAGGTATTTATCAATATCTTTTCTCAAAGTTTCGTCATAATAATCATCTGCACTTGGTGCAGTAATAGCTAACCCACCAGCTATATCAATTAAAGAGCGCATAGCATTTAAATAATTGTCATTTGAATACAATTTTCCTATATTGGTATAAATGGGGTTAGGTATGGCAATACCAGTTTTTTCATCCTTAATACACTCATATGCCGCAATTTTGGCGCAAATCTTCTGTATTTCGGCAAACGATAATAAATCAACTAGATCCTTCTGAATATGTGGAGCTCCGTCTACACCATTTGCCTCTGCAATAAGTTTCCCCAGTCCAACAACATATTCTGCGAGTGCCCCTCGGTAAGAAACCGCCGAAAAACGATGCCAAAGTGCAAACATAAGAGCAAGCCTTCCTGCTCGCATTGGATCCTTATAAACAAAGACACGCTCCCAAGGAACAAAAACATCGTCAAATATTGTCAAACTTTCAACCAACGCTATTCTTCTTACCCTGACACCTTCCATGTCATTCAGAGCAGCCTCAGTTCCTATTGCTGGTCTGCAAATCAACCTTAACCCTTTTGTACTTACTGGCAGAGCAAAAGCTACAGCATATTCGCCTTCATTACCTTGCAACGCCCTTCCTGGGACTACAAAGATCTCATTTGCAATCATGGAAGCAGAAGTATGTATCTTAGCACCCCGCACAACAACTCCATTTTTTTTCTCGTCAGTAACATGCACATAGACATCTGGGTCTTCTTGCTCCGAGGGTCTCATGATACGATTTCCTTTTACGTCAATTTGCGCCCCAGCTAGGAATAGATTATTCCGAGACACATATTGGGCATAATTTGTCAAATTATCTTTATATTTTTTATCAAGGTCTCCTGAAACGATTCTTGCGGCATTAAGTGCATCAGAACCGATATGTGGCATAAGGCCACCCGAAGCTTTAGTGAGATCGTACGTTAGCCTAAATCTTTCGTATAAGTCCGAGCTACTTTGCGGTACCTTATAAAAACTACTCATTTTCGCTTTTAATTCAGAGTCATAGTAGTATAGCCTCTCTTTTAATTCTTCATCTTCAATATTTTCACCAAGGTAATATCCCATCTGGTTAACCGCTAACCGCAAAATTGGGTGTTCTGTCACATCGTTTACCTTTTTACCTCGGTAGTAGACGGTCCTACCATCACGAATGCTTTCCTTATATCCGTGTAAGTTAATGATAGGTTCTTTTATAGGATATAAATCTAAAGACATATTTCGCCTCCCTTTTTCTCTCTTGCATTTTCTCCTCCCACTTCCTGGGGGGCACATAACAGTTAGCCTTCAGTTTTCCTGCCTTCTCCAGATTCTCTTTGGAGTAATAACCAGCATCCATTACTGCCTTCTCAGGCTTTTTCTCCACTATCCCTTCCACTTTCTCAAGCATAGGCAGCATCTGCTTTTTGTCATTAGCCTCGCTAGTTATTTCCGCAGCTACAATCACAGCCTCTCTTTCATCAACTGCTGCCTGACAAGTTCCATCCCCTTTTGGAAGGCCGTCATATTGGCCTCGATTGCTTTTGGGAAAGTCTCTTGTAATATGGGCTCTGCCGACTTCTCGTCTAGCGGCAGGACACCGGAGCCAATGAGGGCACCGATTAGGATTACATTGGCGAAAATAGGGTTACCCATCTTCTGTGCTTCCTCGGTGGCACTTACTATCCATGTTTTGGCCGACAGCTCCTTGATGGTTTCCATCAGCTTA
>DATKWL010000042.1:0-3948 GCA_035529555.1 Dehalococcoidia bacterium
ATTGCTACCATTTTCTGCCTGACATACAAGCCGGAGTTTTTCCGGAGATGCGGCTTTGCTGATATAGAGAAATCGCAGTTGCCGCGCAAGGTATGGGGCGAGTGCTACACATGCCCCAAGTTCCCCGATTGCGATGAGGTGCCGCTGGTGGTGCACCTGGGGCCGCCGCGTCCTCTAGAGGGTGAAAATGAAGGAAAGAACTCTGCATACTGAGCGGATTTACAAAGGTAAAATAATCAACCTGAGAGTTGATACCGTTGAGCTGCCCTCGGGCAGGACGACGAAGCGTGAGATTGTGGAGCATGACGCGTGCACCGCAATCGTCGCTATAGATTCAGAGGGTAGAGTGCTTCTAGTCAGACAATATCGCAAACCTGTAGAAAAGGCGCTCCTGGAAATACCCGCTGGCGGCGTTGACCCCGGGGAGGAGCCTTTTGAGGGTGCTCGCAGAGAACTTGAGGAGGAGACCGGTTTCACAGCTGAGCGCTGGGAGAAGCTGAGCGTGTTTTATACCAGTCCCGGCTTCTGTACCGAGGAGATGTACCTGTATCTTGCCAGCGAACTAAGGCCGGTCAAGAGGGCTCACGATGACGACGAAAACATCGAACTGGTTCCCATACCGTTGAAGGATACCCTGGGACTGATTGCCTCGGGGGAGATATGCGATGCCAAGAGCATCGCCGGCCTGCTCATGGCGATGCGCAAGATGAAAATTTAGCTTATCACACTGGCCTTGCGTAGTGACTTGATTTCCGTCTTTTTGTAGCTGAGTTCCAGTAATATCTCCTCGGTGTGCTGTCCGAATTTCCTGCTCCAGTTTCTCACCTGAAACGGCGAGCCGGACAGTTTGAACATGGAGCCCACCTGCTTGACGCTTCCCAGGCTGGGATGGGATATATCCCTAATCATGCCACGAGCAAGCAAATGAGGGTCCGAGGCTACTTCGTCGATGGAATAAACAGGGGCGACACAGGTATCTTTCCTCTTTAGGATTTCCAGCCACTCATCTCGGGTCTTGGTCAGAAAAGTCTGCTTGAAGTACTGGAAAATCTCCTCCTTCTTCTCGCCCTCCGCATACTGGTGTTCGATAAAGTCCTCTCTGCCCAGAAGCTGGCACAGGTTAGCGTAGAACCACGGCTCGAAGGCTGCGACTGTGATGTATTTACCGTCCTTGGTCTCATAAACGTTGTACCAGGGATGATGACCGGTGAATATCGTGTCTCCTCTCTCATAGTTCAAGCCATAGGTAAGATGGGGATTTAACCACATGTACATCATCTCCACTATGCCATCTGTTACGGAGACATCTACAAATTGTCCCTTGCCGGTCTCCTGCCGAGACATCAATGCCGCCAGAATCCCGATGGCGGCAGCCATGCCACCACCGGCAAGGTCAGCTACCAGCGTACCGGGAGCTACGGGGGGGCCACCTTTTGAGCCTGTCAGACCCAGAAGCCCGCCCATAGCGATATAGTTGAGGTCGTGTCCCACAAGGTCGCGATAGGGACCATCCTGGCCATAACCCGATAGCGAGGCATAGACTATTTTGGGGTTGGCCTTTTTGACGGCTTTATAATCGACGCCTAAGCGCTTCATTACCCCTGGTCTGTAGCCCTCCATCACGACATCGGCGGTCTGGGCCAGTTGAAAAAAGATATTGCGGCCTTCGTCGGACTTGAGGTCGAGGCCCATGACCCTGCAATTCCTTAATCCGAGGAACTCGGGGGAATCGGGAAACGCATACTTAACCAAGCCGCCGCGTTTTTCGGGGTCGGGCTCGTGAATCTTAATAATCTCGGCGCCCAGGTCTCCCAGAATAGTGGCGCAAAATGGCCCGGGGCCCACCCAGGCCATATCTAACACTCTTATGCCTTGCAAAGCCAGACGCATATGTATATTCCCGCTTTGTATTTATGATGGGTTTATAGCCGAGCTTTGTCTTTAAGGCCAGACGAGGGCTCTTATACCCAGGATATCCCTTCCCACAATCAGCTTCTGCATCTGGGTCGTGCCATCGGGTATGGTCATGGTCCGGGCATCCCTGAAATATCGCTCCACAGCGAATTCATCGGAGAGACCCATTGCGCCGTGTATCTGGATGGCCTTCGAAGTTGTTCTCACTGCGGCTTCGGTGGCATAGGCTTTGGCCAGCGATGATTGCCAGCGGCACTTCTGCCCCTTGTCAAGAAGGTCGAGGGCGCGGAAGGACAGCAGCCGTCCTGCCTCGGTCTCCGTTATCATGTCCACCAGCATCTCCTGTATCATCTGAAAACTGCCGATAGGTCTCCCGAACTGAGTTCTTTCCTGTGCGTATTTGATTGAGGCATCTATAGCAGCCTGAGAGATGCCTGAGCACATCGCTCCCACCATGGCGCGGGATATGTCGAAAAACGCCATTGTCCTCTTGTATCCAGCGCCAGGGTCAAGCGCACTTTCTTTAGGTACTTTGCAGTCGTCGAAGGAAAGCTCCGAAGTGGGGAAGCTGCGCATCCCCAGTTTATGCAGTTCCCTGGCGGTGAAATTCGATTTGTTCTTTTCAACGAGAAAGAAGGCCATGCCCAGAGGGCCCAGAGTTTTATCTGTGGTGGCCAGAACGAATGCAGCATCGGCTATGCTGCCATTTGAAATCCAGGTCTTTGTCCCGTTGAGGAGGTAGTTATTTCCTTCTAGTGTGGCAACAGTTTCCAGACTGGAGACATCGGAACCGGCGTTGGGCTCAGTTATCGCCAGGCAGCCTATGTATTCGCCTGAAGCGCCCAGCGGTAGCAGCCTCTCTTTTTGCTCGGGGCTGCCCGCCTCGTTCAACACCCATAAGAAACCCGCAGCAATGAAAATAGTGCCAGCGAGACTGCCCCACACCCTTGACAGCTCTTCTACAAGGATGCCGTTGGTCTTGGCTTCCAGTTGGGAGCCGCCGTATTTCTCGGGGAGGAACCCTGATAAAAAGCCGAAGGGCAGCAACTGTTTAATGAAGCCGAGGGTCTCTGCTTTGGTCAGCGGGCCTTTTTTCTCGTGCTCGTTGACCAGAGGAGCTATCTCTTTCTCTAAGAAGTTGCGCACACTGGCTTTCAGCATCTGTTGTTCTTCGGTGAAGTCGAAATCCATACCTACCCCTTTCGCCAATCCCGGGAATTTTTTACACCGTTAGCGGACTTATTGCCCGACTATGCAAATGCTGACTACATTCAGCGGCGGAATGCCGCCCATGTTATGGGTCAGGCCGACTTTGGGGTTCTTTATCTGTCGGGGCCCGGCCTTTCCCTGAAGCTGTTTGTACATCTCATACATCATACGAAGCCCGGAAGCGCCGATAGGATGTCCGAAGCACTTCAGTCCTCCGTCGGGTTGACATGGGATTGTACCATTCAGGTCAAAAAAACCAGCTTCGATGTCATCCTTGGCTTTCCCACGAGGCGAGATGCCCAGGTCTTCATATATGGTAAGCTCGGTGATGGAGAAGCAGTCATGCACCTCCATCATGCTTATCTCTTTTCTGGGGTTCTTGATTCCTGCTTCTTTATAAGCCCTCGCTGCGGCATGCAATGTGGTCTCCACATGCGTGTAGTCCCAATCAGTGCACATCATCTCCTCGCCTGAGCTTGCGGCAATCTGGAGGGACTTCACATATACCGGGTCAGGCCTGTATTTCTTTGCTATGTCAGCCCGGCAGACTATGGCAGCCGCAGACCCATCGCTCACTCCACAGCAGTCGAACAATCCCAGAGGCCAGGCAATAATCGGAGCGTTGACGACCTCGTCGATAGTGGTCTCGCGGCGAAGATGTGCCTTGGGGTTCATAGCTCCGTTATGATGGCTCTTTACCGATATGTGTGCCAGGACGCGTTTCCCCTCTTGCGGGCTGAGCCCATATTGCGCAAAATACCTCGTGCCCATCATGGCGAACATGCCGGGAGGTGTATAGTTGGGGAAGGCGAATCTGAGCACTGT
>DATKWL010000043.1:0-4458 GCA_035529555.1 Dehalococcoidia bacterium
GATTCACTCCCATATCGCTCACTTCTATGCCCTGGCTGCCCCTGATTTTGTTATGGGTCCCACCAGCGACCCAGCCCAGAGGAACATACTAGGCGTGATTTCTAAGGTTGGGCTTCAGATCGGCGGCGAGGTGATAAAGCACCGCGCTTACGCCCAGAGTATCCAGGCCTCCATCGCCGGCAAGGCAACTCACCCCATAGGTGGCATACCGGGCGGTATGAGCAAACCCATAACAGAAGAACAACGGAAGGATTTTGAGGAAAAGGCCAAGTCCTGTGTCGAGTTCAGCAAATTCAGCCTGAAGCTATTTGGCGATGTTGTCCTGGCTAACAAGGACTACCTGAATCTAATCACAGGCAACATCTACACCATGAAGAGCTACTACATGGGCATGGTTGACAGCAATAACAAGGTGAACTTCTACGACGGCGACATACGTGTAGTCGACCCGGATGGCAAAGAGGTTTCCAAGTTCAAGCCCTCTCAGTACCTGGAGTACGTAGCCGAACATACAGAGCCCTGGTCCTACCTGAAGTTCCCCTTCTTAAAGAAAGTAGGATGGAAAGGATTTACCGAAGGAAAGGAAAGCGGCGTTTACAGGGTCAGCCCGCTGGCAAGGCTCAATGTGGCCGATGGAATGACAACCCCTCTGGCCCAAGCCGAGTACGAGAAATTATTCAAGACGCTCGGAGGCAAGCCCGTTCATGCCACGCTGGCATTCCACTGGGCGAGGTTGGTTGAACTGATGTACGCCTCCGAGAGGCTACTGGAGCTATGCAGGGATAAGGAGATAACAGACCCTAAGGTGCGCAATATTCCGACAGCTACGCCCGATGAAGGCGTAGGTATCGTGGAGGCACCTAGAGGTACCCTTATTCACCACTACCAGACAGACAAGAACGGTATGGCCACAAAAGTGAACTTGATTGTGGCCACAGCACATAACTATCCGGCCATGCAGATGTCAATCAAGAAGGCAGCCCAAGGCCTGATTAAGAAAGGTACGGCTGCCAGCGAAGGCCTTTTAAACATGGTTGAGATGGCATTCCGCGCCTACGACCCGTGCATGGCTTGCGCTACACACACACTGCCTGGACAGATGCCGCTGGAGATAGTAATTTACGACAGCAACAAAGAGGTGATAAGGAGGATAAGTCAGAATCTTCCGTAATATAGGGTTTGAAAAAATGTGCAGGATACCTCCCGCGGGGGCTGTGGGTATCCCCCAAACTTAGGTTCCCCCAATCTTGGGGGATACAGGGGGCTGAAAAGAGTTTTGTAGACGCTTGTGATTGTATTGCAAATAGTGATTTACATGCCTCTCGGCATGTAGTAACACAAAAATGGTGAATTACGAGCCAAATACCTTAAGCTAAAGGAGTAAAAATGTCTGACAAAAAGAGCATAGACCCGGTAGTAGTCGAAATGCTGAAGAAGGCTGAAGCCGAAGGTGTTTCCACGGCTTTCAAGCGAGCTGATGAAACCAAGCCCTGCCCTATCGGACACGAGGGCAATTGTTGCAAGATTTGTTTTATGGGCCCGTGCCGCTTAACAGGTAAGACAACGGTTGGTATCTGTGGGGCAACAAAGTCAACTGTATCATCCAGAAATATAGCTCGTATGTGCGCAGGCGGGGCGGCTGCCCACTCCGACCACGGCCGTGGCATGGCTTTGACGCTGCTGGCTGCTGCCGAAGGCGAGGCGCCGGACTACTGTGTCAAGGATGTGAGGAAGCTGCATAGAGTAGCTGGTTACTTGGGCGTGCCCGTAGATGGAAAGGCTCAGAATGAAATTGCCAAAGATGTCGCCCTGAAGGCACTTGGAGAATTCGGCAGACAATCAGGCGAATTGATTTATGTCAGCAGGGCTCCTGCTAAGCGTCAGGCCATCTGGCGAAAACTGGGTATCGCGCCTCGAGGCGTTGACCGCGAAATTGTAGAAATAATGCACCGTACTCATATGGGTGTTGACCAGGATGCTGAACATATTATGGACCAGGCTATGCGGACTGCTCTGGCTGATGGCTGGGGCGGCTCCATGCTCAGCACTGACATCAGCGATATACTCTTCGGCACCCCCGGCCCGATAGCTTCAGGGTCTAACTTCGGCGTGCTCCGTGAGGACGAGGTAAACGTGGTGATACATGGCCACGAGCCTACCCTCTCCGAGTTGATCGTAGCGGCGGCAAACGACCCTGAGATTATCAGTTACGCCAAATCTAAGGGAGCCAAGGGTGTGAACCTGGCGGGCATCTGCTGCACTGCCAACGAAGTCCTGATGCGGCAGGGCGTGCCTCTGCTGGGCAATTTCCTGGCTCAGGAGTTGTCAATTCTTACCGGGGCTGTGGATGCTATGGTGGTGGATATCCAGTGCATCATGCAGGGTCTGGTTGAAGTTGCCAAGAACTATCATACCAAGATAATCACCACCTCCCCCAAGGCAAAGATTGAAGGCGCTACCCACATCGAGTTCAACGAGCATAAGGCTATGGAGATCGCCAAGATGATTCTCCGCATGGCTATAGATAACTACCCCAAGCGCGGCAAGGTGCACATCCCCGACATACAGGACAACCTGGTCGCCGGCTTCTCACATGAGTATATTGCCTATATGCTGGGGGGCAGCCTGCGCGAGTCCTTCCGCCCCTTGAACGATGCCATCATGGCGGGTCGTATCCGCGGCGCTGCCGGCGTGGTCGGCTGCAACAACCCCAGAGTAACTCACGATGACCCGCACCTTTACATTGTTCAGGAGTTGATTAAGAACGACATCCTGGTGGTTACCACTGGATGCAACGCTATAGCCTGCGCCAAGGCTGGCTTGCTTACTCCTGAGGTTATGGAGCAGTGCGGCCCCGGATTGAAGGAGATTTGCCAGACTATCGGTATCCCGCCGGTGCTGCATATGGGCTCCTGCGTGGATAATACGCGTATCCTGACCGTACTTGCTCAGTCTGCCTGCGAGGGCGGCCTGGGCGAGGATATCAGCGACCTGCCTGTGGCAGGCTTTGCTCCGGAGTGGATGTCTGAGAAGGCTATATCCATCGGTATTTACTTCGTAGCCTCAGGCGTTACCACGTGGATGGGTGTAGGTTCACCGGTTGGTGGCAGCCCCGAAGTCACCAAGTTAATAACCGATGGCTGGAAGCAAAAGGTGGGTGCATCCTTCTACTTCGAGCCCGATCACAAGAAGGCTGTGATAGATGCCATAGCCCACATCGATGCCAAGAGGAAGGCACTCAAGCTGGTGGAGTACGACCCGAAGAAGTTCGCCAAGAGTGCAACCTATCTGCCTGGCGATTACTTCCCACCCGAGAAACACGGCGCTTACTCACTGAAGTAAGCTTAGGCTTTGAAGATGCTAGCGGGGCTCGCCCTTCGGCAGGCGGGACGAGCTCCCTCTTTTCGCTGCTCTGCGTGTCATTGCTTTGTCCTTCTTTTGGAGGGACAAAGCAATCCCATAACCTTGACAAATATGCATTACAATGATATATTTAATTATGGACATATGTTCATTATTACAATTTGAAAGGTGTCAACTATATGCCAAGACCTACAAAGTGCCGCCGAGTTGATTTCACACCTTCCGTAACATATTTCAAACCGGCAGGAATCCCCCTTTATTCTCTGGAGGAGGTTAATCTTGCAGTCGAGGAAGTGGAGGCAATACGACTGAAAGATCTAGAAGGCCTGGAGCAGGAAGAGTGCGCTCAAAGAATGAGAATTTCGCGGCCCACCTTCCATAGAGTGCTGGAATCTGCCCGGAGGAAGTTAGCCGATGCTCTGCTCAATGGCAAGGCGATTCGGATCGAGGGTGGCGACTTTGAGATGGCGATGCGTCGCTTCCGATGTGTCACACAGGGCCATGAATGGGATGTGCCTTTCGAGGAAATGGTGGCTGGTGCACCCTCGTTGTGTCCAGAGTGTAATAGTCCTGAAATACAACCAGTGGCCGGATTGGGCTTTGGCATGAGGGGACGCGCTAGATTCCGCCGCGGCAGGAAGGGCCGACAATTGTGAGTCTGGAAATCATCAATAACTTGCTCACCGTTCTTGATTATCAAGCCACGGTAAAAGAAATACGATTGGGAGCCTTCTGGACAGCGGTGCTAACCCGTAACTGCGGGCTTGCATCAACGCCGCACGCTCCCGACCACCACAATACCGATCTCCCTGCTCCAGTGAAAGATGCGGGGCACCTGATGGAAAAATCTGCTCTCGGGCTGGCCCGAATGGCCCGTTCGGAGAGCGAGTTGGAGGCAGCAATAGGTATCGCAACTATAAACTCCCTCATTGAGATAGAGGAAAGCCGGTGCATTGACCTCAATGCCGCTGAACTTATACAGGAAAAGGGCAGTGGTAAAAGGGTAGCAATCGTGGGACATTTCCCATTTGTTAATAGGCTTCGCGAAACAACAAAAGAACTCTATGTAATTGAGAAGCACCCCAGAGAGAGCGA
>DATKWL010000044.1:0-9579 GCA_035529555.1 Dehalococcoidia bacterium
GCACCCAGTTAAGCGAATAGATAGTCTCGCCGCGCTTGATACCGAAAATCCGGGGCGGGAAGCCCAGGCCGAACTCCTCGACCTTTATCTTGCCCATCCGGGCAGCTACGAAGTGTCCCAACTCGTGAGCAAAGACGAGTATCCCGAGAACAAGCAGAAACACTATTAGTGTGATGAAAACAGACATATCCCTACCTCACACCCTCCTCCACAGCAACACCTCTGGCCCAGGCATCGGCAGCAATAATATCCTCCAGCGAAGGATTATTTACCACATTATGGCGTTCCAGTGTCCTTTCCACAAGCTTCGGTATATCGGGAAAATTGATTTTTTTTCTGAGAAACAAATCTACCGCTACTTCGTCAGCGGCGCTGAGCACCGCCGGATACGTGCCACCCTTCTCGGCAGCCTCCCGGGCAATCCTCAGACAGGGGAACCTCTGCAAGTCCACCGCCTCGAAGTTGAGCGAGCCCATTACACTGAAATCCACGCTGGGGCGGAACGGCCCTTCCCAGCGCTCGGGATAAGTCAGAGCATACTGTATAGGCAGCCTCATATCGGGCAGGCTCAACTGAGCCTTCGTCGAGCCGTCGGCGAACTCCACCATGGAGTGAATTATGCTCTGGGGATGAATCACCACCTCTATCCGAGGATAGGGCACGCCGAAAAGCCAGTGCGCCTCGATAATCTCCATCCCCTTGTTCATCAGCGTAGCCGAATCTATAGTCACCTTCGTGCCCATCTGCCAGGTGGGATGCCTCAGTGCATCCTCGGGCGTAACCGCAGCAAGCTGCACCGCAGATTTAAGTCTGAAGGGGCCCCCTGAAGCTGTCAGGATAAGCCTGGCAATCTCTTTTTTATCCTCGCCGCGCAGGCACTGCCATATGGCGCTATGCTCGCTATCTATGGGTAATATCTCAACGCCGTATTTGCGGGCCTCGGCGGTCACAATCTCCCCCGCCATCACCAGCACCTCTTTATTGGCCAGCGCCACCATCTTGCCCGCTCGAATAGCTGCAAGTGTGGGAGCAAGTCCTGCCTTGCCCGCAGTAGCCACCACTACGAGGTCAACATCGGGATGAGTAGCTATCTCCTCGATATGGACATGTCGGGCTTTCGGTATCCTCTCGCCCTCAGCGCCGACCTCGGTCGATACCAGCTTCGGCTTGAACTCGCGCACCTGCCCTTTGAGCAAAGTGAGATTCCTTCCACTTGCCAGAGCAACCACCTCGAATCTATGCGGAAAGGCGCGAACGACCTCAAGCGTCTGTCGCCCTATTGAGCCAGTGGAACCGAGAATTGCCAGCCGCTTCACTCGATGAACCATCTCAAACAATAGTATACTACAACACCAGTGAAGACAATGCTGTCCAGCCGGTCGAGGATGCCGCCATGCCCGGGAATCAGATTACCTGCCTCTTTCACGCCCACGCTTCGTTTCAGTTTGGACTCGGCGAGGTCGCCCAACTGGGCAAAGACGGCGATGAGGAAACCGAGGAGAATCATCTGCCCATAGCTGATATCTACATCAAAGAGCACCGCCAGAACTACCACCGCCACCAGAGATCCCACCAGTCCGCCGGCTGCGCCCTCCCAGGTCTTGCTCGGAGATACCTTCGGCGCCATCTTGTGCCTTCCCAAGGCACGGCCCACAAAGTAGGCGGTGGTATCCACGGCAAAGGTGGAGAAAAGGGCAATGAATACCCAGTCTCTGCCATAGGAGTTCATTATCAAGACCCAGTAACTCAGAAGCCAGCCGATATAAAACACGCCGGTCAGGCTCGAAGCCCAGCTAATCATCGTTCTTTTTCCGGCCGGCCTCAAGAAGAGCACTATGATTAAAGGTATTGCCACCGCCGATGCTACCAGAGAGAAGGTCACCAGGAGTTTTGTGGATTCTGAGGTATATGAGGGGTCATAATACGCATTGAAGATAAAGAACAGTGTCCACAGCGTGCCGAAGATAGTAAGGGGCCGCCATCCCCTTTGTGAGACTATATTGTAGAACTCCAAGGCGCCCAATAGCGCAACAACAGCCACTACGATGGAAAACCAGGGGTTGCCAAACCAGATGGCAGCGATGAGGATGGGGACGAAGACGATTGAGCTTAGTACTCTCTGCCTAAGCATTCACCGCTAGAGACCGAGGAACAGGGATTCCTCAAGCCCTTTTAGCTTCTCCTTCTGCTATCAATCCGCCGAACCTGCGCTCCCGCTGACTATAGGCCACCAGCGCCTTCTCGATTTCCGCATCGGTGAAATCAGGCCAAAGAGTGAGAGTAGAGTAGAATTCGCTATAAGCCGCCTGCCAGATGAGAAAATTGCTCAGACGCATCTCGCCAGCGGTACGAATGATGAGGTCGGGCTCCGGTACGTCCGGGGTATAAAGATATTTGCCGAAAAGTGACTCGTTTACTTCCTCCGGCGGAACACCATCTCTCATTATGCGATGGATGGCATCCAGTATCTCGGCACGGCCGCCGTAATCGAAAGCAACGCTCAGGTTAATCCCGCTGTTATTCTTGGTCAGCTCAATCGCTTTGTGAACCTTTTCCTGCAAGAGTTTGTCCAGTGAATCAATTCTACCCAGATGGCGCAGTTTGGCATTCTTTTCGTGTAGAGCCCTGGTCTCGCGGTCTATCATCTCTGCCAGGATACGAAACAGCCCGCTGATTTCCTCATTGGGCCGCCTCCAGTTCTCCGTGGAAAAAGCGAACAGTGTAAGGTATTTCACCCCGTAACTATCGAAGCGATCAACAACGCGTCGCACATTGTCGGTGCCAGCTTTGTGCCCGGCGAGCCTGGGGAGACCGCGCTGCTTGGCCCATCTTCCATTACCATCCATGATGATGGCAACATGGGTTGGAATTGGTGTAATCTTGTTCACTGTTACTGCCCGTGATTTATCTGCCACCACCCAACCTCACTTAAATTATCAGACATCAGAACTCCAGGAGTTCCGTCTCCTTGGTCTTAGCTATACGATCGATTTCCTCGATAAACTTATCGGTAAGCTGCTGCAAACGGGTCATGAAACGCTTCTGTTCGTCTTCCGACATCTCCTTGTTATCCTTGAGCTTGCGCAGCCCGTCCACGGCATCGCGCCTGACATTGCGCACCGCCACCTTACCATCCTCCACCCTTTTTCGCACCAGCTTCACCAGTTGATTACGTCGCTCCTCGGTGAGTTGCGGGATGGGAAGCCTGATAATATTACCATCGTTGCCGGGATTCAAACCAAGGTCTGATTTGAGTATAGCCTTTTCAATATTCGGCAGCACCTGTTTATCCCAGGGCTGAATCACAAGCATCCTGGGCTCCGGAGTGGATATGCCTGCAATCTGATTCAGGGGCACCTGTACGCCATGATACTCGACCTGGATATGCTCCACAAGACTCGGATTAGCCCTGCCGGTACGGACAGTTGCCAGTTCATGCTTAAGAACATCGACAGCCTTGCGCATCCTGCCGTCTGCGCTCTGGAGTACTTCTTCACCGCTCATAATTCATTCCCCGCTGCATTAATTATATTTGGATATGCCTTATGGTGGGTGATATTCCCAATTCCAATTGTTCAGTAAGCGTTAATCGCCGCTGTGAACCAGTGTGCCGATAAGCTCCCCCACCACTACTCGCTCCAGACTGCGGGGGGCCCGCAGGTCGAACACAATTATGGGAAGCTTGTTGTCCATACATAATGAAAGCGCGGTGGAATCCATTACTTCGAGCCTCATGCTCAGGGCGTCAAAATAGCTCAGCCTGTCAAACCTCTTGGCCTTGGCATTGATTTTAGGGTCGCAGTCATATACACCATCTACCTTGTTCTTCGCCATAAGCAGGACATCAGCGCCAATCTCCACTGCTCTTAAAGCGGCCGCTGTATCCGTTGTCATATAAGGATTGCCTGTCCCTGCGGCAAAGATGACCACCCGCCCCTTCTCCAGATGCCTGATAGCCCGCCGTCTGATGTATGGCTCGGCAATAGCCTGTATCGATATGGCGCTCTGTGTCCGGGTGACCGCGCCCGCCTTCTCCAGAGCATCTTGAAGAGCAAGCGCATTTATCAGCGTGGCCAGCATGCCTGCGTAATCGGCGGTGGCGCGGTCCATGCCCCTGGCTTCGGCAGCCGCCCCTCTCCAGATATTGCCGCCGCCTACGACAACAGCGACCTGAATCCCGCCTTCAACTATCCGCTTCAACTGCTGAGAAATATTCTCCAGGGTGGCAGAGTCGATGCCGTACTCGGCCTCCCCCATGAGAGCCTCTCCACTCAGCTTCAGCAGAACACGCTTGTATTTGGAACTAAGCGTCTTTTCCATCCAGTCCCAACTCGAAGCGGACGAATCTTCTTACTTGAATATTCTCTCTGACCTTAGAAACAGCATCTGTGATAAGGTCCTGCACCTTTTTCGACGGGTCTTTTATGAAAGGCTGCAGCAGAAGGCAATCCTCATCGGCAGCTTCCACGCCCGCCGGTACATCTTCGCGATTGATGTATTTGGGACAGGCACCCACCACCTGCATGGCGATATCATGTGCCAGGTCCTTGAACTCAGGGGTGCGCGCCACGAAATCGCTTTCGCAGTTGAGCTCCACCAGCGAGCCAACCTTGCTTCCGGTGTGAACATAGGCCTCAATGAGGCCCTGAGCGGCAACCCGGCTCTCCTTTTTCTTCGCCAGCGCATGACCTTTCTGCTTCAATATCTCGGTGGCAGCGGCCATATCCCCTTCAGTCTCCTGCAAGGCACGCTTGCAGTCCATTATTCCGGCATTAGTCTGCTCACGCAGTATTTTGATAGCTTCCGCAGAGACCTGCATTACTTCCCCCTATTTTCCCTGGCAACAGAACTTGATCGAGTTTTCCCAGATTCCGCAGCCGCAGGCTGACCTGCAACTGCCGGCGCTTGCTCTGCACCTGTAGGCACCGCATCTGGCACTGCCGCTACCTCGACGGCAAACTTCTCTGCCAGCGCCTCGCGGGCCTGTTTGCCCTGCAGCACAGCATCGGCAAAAACGGAACAGAATAGCGCCACAGCCCTTATTGCATCGTCATTTCCGGGAACGGGATAGTCAATTTCGTCGGGGTCACAATTGGTATCCACGACAGCGATAATAGGCACCCCGACACGCCTCGCCTCCGCAACTGCGTTCCGCTCCTTAGACGGGTCTATGATAAACAAGGCTCCGGGGATTCTGGTCATCTCTTTGACCCCGCCCAGCAGCCGGTTGAGATGTGCCATCTCCTTTTCCAGCTTCAAAACCTCTTTCTTGGGCAAGCGCTCCAGCTCACCGCGAGCCTTGCGGTCCTCCAGACGCACCAGAAAGTCTATACGTGACTGTATGGTGGTGAAATTGGTCAGCATCCCGCCCAGCCAGCGCTGACTAACATAGAACATGCCGCAGCGTTTGGCTTCCGCCTCGACAGACTCCTGAGCCTGCTTCTTGCTGCCCACGAATATAATATCCTCGCCCTGCGCCACCATGTCGCGAATGAAATCACAGGCCTTGCTCAGCATGACGACAGTCTGCTCCAGGTCTATGATGTGGATTCCGTTGCGCTGGCTGAAGATATACTGCTTCATCTTCGGGTTCCAGCGTCCCACCTGATGCCCGAAGTGAACCCCTGCCTCCAGCAATAACTTCATCGATACCGTTTCTGCCATTTCCTGAAACCTTTTCCTTCGATTATCCAGTCCTGCACGGCCGTAACAGGGTATGCAGACCAGAGATTGTTAATCGCCTAAGACCTTTTTTAGGCTAACGCCCAGTTTAGCATAGGGAGCTATAAAACACAATAGCCGCGGAGTCAGGTGAAAGCGCAGTGGCGTTCAATTGAACGCCCGGTTTACAAGACGCTATTTGCAACGCTGTGGAGTAAAAGCGATGGCTCTTCGTGAGTCAATATTACGAATCTAAAAAATCAAGGGCTAAGCATATTTATTATTATCTCTCTGAAATGATCCCAGTACAGGCTACCCCAATATGGCGTTTTCTCGAAATAGTAGAGCTGTTGAGATTTGATATCGCAGATTACCGGCATTTCGAGGGCTCCACAGTGCCTCGGATGAAGATTATTCCGGATGTCTTCTACTGTCGGACTGTCTAGTTTATTTACAATAGCAACAGGGAAGCATAAAACTATTTCAAACCATAAAGGGATTTTCTTTGATTTCATAGCGTAATCAAAACACTTGGCAGAATATTGTCTTAAAGCGGGTGTATCCAATGCTGTAAAATCGGCAAAGATGAAGAAGAAATCTGCGAACCCACAATACTCGGCCTGATATCTTGTCCTTCTGGCTATATAATCAAAAGTTTGATTTTTATAGATAGTTTGGTCAGAAATTTTAAAACCATCATTATGCAGGCGCTCCAACACTATTGCAAAATAGCCTGCAACCTTATCGTTTTCGCCCATGTTTATTGATTCTCTCCCGGTCTTAGCGATTATCAACTTTGAATTGTCTGTACTATGGCTTGAACAATCAAATATATCATGCCTGTCGCCGCCATTACGTAAAGAAATTTGTATGCCAAGGGAGTTTTCTTCCCCAGACGAAGCAACTGAGTACGCAACTGATAAATTGATATCAGGCAAATTATGGCGACGATAATTACGGGGAGCCAAATATTAATCATGCTTATCGCTCCAACATGGTTGATAACAATTATAAGCGTTCAAACAACCAGCGTGCAATTTGCCAACCGCGCAATATATCATAAACCAAGTTTCATTTTTACCGCCAGAAAGGGTAGCCGCCAAAGCCCGGGATATATAGGCCAGGGATTATCTGCTTTAGCGGAATATAATTAAATTCAGGATATAAATCCTGAATTCCGCTTAGCACAAGACTGGTGCCAGTGTAATACCAAGGTAAAGATGCTCCTATAACATATTGAGCGTCTGCAAGAGCTGCTACCCCCTGTGGGGCTAATATTACAGCATCAACTACAACAGTTACAACAACCAATAATCCTCCACCAATGATTTTCGCCCACCCCTTTATTTCATTAAAGTCTGGCCCCCCGCCACCATCAAAACCTGGTGGCGGTGTTGGCCCCGGGCATGGGGTTGGCCCAATGTACATCGGCTGGACTGAAGTGATCGTAGTTGTGGTTGTTCCGGTTTGCCCATTCGTGTTGGTTGTAGATGGAGTCTCTACCGGAGGCGTATATGTAGACCCAGGCAACTCATCTGGAGACCAGTAATCTACAAACGGTCCCGAATTGGGTTGGTCCGTATCTGTCAGATAACGATATCCCGAGGGGTCAGTATACTTTAGTGGATTATTGATACAGTACGAATATCTGTTGAGCGACTGAGGATTTGCCGGTTCTGGCACTACCGTATCTGCACTGATAAATCTCCCTATGCTCGGGTCGTAGTACCTCGCTCCGTAGTAATACAGCCCTGTCGCGTCGAGCCGCTGCCCGGTGAATTTCTTGTCGGTGTCCAGAGAGCCGCCGGAGTCACGCGTCGAGCCGTAGGGGTAATACCTCGTGTAGCCATATTCCGTTCCGGAACTATTCGTGACTACAGACGTGCTCCCCAGACTTTCCTGGTGCACATACCGAAGATTCGTCCCGTTCCTCAAGGCTACGAGCCCTATTCTGTTGTTAAAGTGCTTTCAAACTCAAAAATAGTTCGACATTTAACAGCGGGGGCGGGTTTGCAACCCGCCCCACCTAGAGCCGTTATGCTCACAACTTATCGCAAATACTATTAGAGATTAAGATGGTATTTCTGATATATCTCCTTAGCCTCTTCTTTTCGCCCTTCAGGGGTAGGCTCGAACTCATATTCTCCACTATCCAACGGATATTCTCGCAACTCCTCTTCTGTTCTGCCTGAGCAATGCTTTTGCAGATCTTGAATCGATAAGCTATTACATTCCTTTCTTTTACCTCCCTCACCATAATCAAAGAGGCATTTTGCAAAGCCCAGTTTGACCAGCTTTACCAGGGCCTGCAATACTGACTCGAGGTCAGCCCCCCTGACTCCCCATCGCACCATATCAGAGTACAAAACATAAAGAGGCTCCCTATCATCAACCATGCTGGATAAAAGATGAAACTCGAGTTCGCTAAGGGCGTTTTGCTGCTGCATATCACTTTATTGCCCAGTGTTCGTGGACAATCCTCCCATTTCTATCATAAATTGTATGGTGTTCTAGTGTTTCTCCTGTTACCTTACTCCGAATAGTCTCACGAACGCTTTGCCCACCTTTATAATTAGAGCCAGTAGCATCTTCCACCTGAGGATCTCCCTCTCTTTCCCAATTATCGGGATGTTCTTTTGCATCTCTAATTGCCCTGCCAGCAGTCGTACTGGGCTCTTTACTTTCTGCGAGACTTACGTTTACATTTAGAGCGTCTCCAATTGTAACACCTTTTATACCTACGTAAACCATCTCCGGAGTACTATGTCCCATATTTGTAGTATCCCAAGCCCAGCCTGGAGATAGAGACGAAGGTGGGAAAAGCTTCTCTCCAAACCAATCTATAACGCCGCTAGCCGCATTCGAAACGTCATTCAAAGTATCAACGATGACGTTGCCAGAACCCATGTTATCCTGTACGGTTATAGACCATGCAATTGCTAGCAGCCCTGCTGCTATTACCATTCCGTATTGACTGCCCTTGAAGTTATTTGCTAAAGCCATCAATGCCTGTGCTACTTCTGCCCCATCGTGCCCTGTAGGGTCAGTGTATCTCAGTGGGTTGTTCAGGCAGTACGAATATCTGTTCAATGATTGAGGATTATACGGGTTGGGCACTACCGTATCTGCACTGATGAACCGGCCCATAGCGGGCAAGTAGTACCGCGCACCATAGTAATACAGACCGCTCGCGTCCGCCCTCTGCCCGGTGAATTTCTTATCCGTGTCCAGAGAGCCGCCGGAGTCCCTGGTCGAGCCGTACGGGTAATACCTCGTGTATCCATACTGAGCGCCCGAGCTGTCCGTTACCACGCTGGTGCTGCCCAGATGGTCGTGCCGCCAAGTGATTACAGCCTCAAACTCTTAGAATTTTGTGACTTTTGCTCTTGACATAGCTAGGACAAGGTGCTAAATTATAAGTTGTTAGCACTCTATTATCTGGAGTGCTAACACAAGCGGGGTAAACAGGGCGGACCTCGATATAGGTACGCCCTTTCTGTGGGGTGAAAGCGTTGCCTATTTATGAATACGAATGCGGCAGTTGCCGCTCCAAATTCGAGCGCAAACAAAGATTCGACGAAGAGCCAATAGCTTCCTGCCCTCGTTGTTCGGGCAAGGCTCACCGCCTCATCCATTCCGTGCCCGTGGTATTCAAGGGAAGCGGCTTCTACTCTACAGACCATGGTAGAGGGGCATCCTGCAATTCCTCGGGGAAGTGTGAAGAGACCGAGAGCAAGTCCAAAACAGAGACGAAGGCAGAAGCCAAGACAGAGACCAAGAAAGAAGCAAAGAAAGAGGCGAAGACCGAGGAGAAGAAGTGAGAGCCCTGGTGCAACGGGTCTCCCAGGCCTCGGTAACAATTGAAGGTCAACCAGTAGCCTCCATCAAACAGGGGCTGGTCGTCCTCCTCGGTGCGGG
>DATKWL010000045.1:0-4915 GCA_035529555.1 Dehalococcoidia bacterium
TGCCGCTCTGTGGTGGCTGTAGCTAAAAGCTCGATCTCCTCGGGCTCGCTGGCTTTTGTATAATACTGGCTGCCTTCTTTCTTCTCGTATCCCAGCTCCTCTAAAAGCTGGCCGGCCTTGGCCGGATCGAAAGGATACTGCCCCTGGTTGGCATTGTACCACTGGTTATCGGGGGCGTAAAGGCCAGGGCTGCCTGCCAGGCCATAGCCCCTCAGGCCCGTATCCACCAGATCCTGGCGGTCAATGGCATAGTAAAGAGCCTGCCGGAACTTAGCATCAGAGAAAGGCGCTTTTCTGTGGTTGACCATGATCTTGGCCACCCAGTCGTGAGAGGCCTCCACTACGGAAAAGTCTTCCTTTTTCAGATCCTTGACGGTCTCACCCGGCACAGTCGCTGCGTCCACATCGCCCTTCTTTAAGGCGGCAGCAGACATCTCCAGGCTGATTTTCACGAACTTGATCTGCTTGACATTAGGTGCTCCCTGGTAGTAGTTTTCATTGGCCTCGTAGAGGTAAGTCCCCTGCGTCTTGTCATAGTTGACCAACTTGAAGGGGCCGGTGCCGGTTAGAGCTGCGTCGTCCTTGAAGCCGGCCGGATCGCTCACATCCTCATAGACATGCTCGGGCATGATGGGCAAGGTGCCTGCCACCTGGTCCAAGAAAGGCGCATAATCCTTCTTGAGGGTAATCTTGACGGTGTTATCGTCACTGGCCATGGCCTCCTCTATGATGCTCGAGTCGACCCACTGATAAGGATGGTCCTTAATGTACTGCACGGTAAACGCGACATCCTGGGCGCTGAAGGGCTGACCGTCGTTCCAGGTCACGCCCTCGCGAAGGTGGAAGACATAGGCCTTCTCATCGGCAAGGTACTCCCAGCTCTCCGCCAGAGCAGGCACAAAACCGTTTTCATCCTTCCAGACGAGGGTGTCGAAGATCAGGCTCATGCGGATGTAGCCGGGGCCGCGCGAGTAGTGGCCGTAGGGCGAGGGAAAGCCCCAGTCGCCTATGGCATCAGCGATGGTGAGCTCGTCTACTGTGTCAGCCGCGCCCGCAGAGCCGCTGCAGAGGACGAGGAGCAGCAGGCTGGCGGCGGCAAAGCCGAGCATGGGGAGGCGGCTCATGAGAGGGACCTCCAGATGGTATACGTAAGATATGTTCTGTCCATTTTAAATTCTCCTATGTTCCTACTGATAATCAGCTTATTTTAAGAACTTTTCGAGTAATAGTATGATTTAAAATCTCTAAGTGTAAAATATATAACACTTGTTAATTCTATGTTAGCTTTGGAACAAGCAAGAATTAGGTCAGGCTACTATTATGATCAAATGTCGTTGAAACCTCTTGCTGGCAAAATTTAAATTCTTGGGGATGCTTTCCCTACCTCGGTGAGTTGTAATCGACTGCAAGACTCGATTCAGCAGCGTACGGTCGAAGACAAGGCTATAAGGATTAAAAGATGATGAAGGATCAAAAGGAGAACACTGTGAATGGGTCACAAACGATTGTACGTGATGTTGACGGACCGGTTCTCTCAGGGCAGTTCCCGGGATCATTGACATTCAATTATAATAGTAGATCCGCTCCGTTTCGTCTTCCAGTCCAAAAACCACCTCGTCCGGAGAAATTTGTAGGCCGAGAAAAAGAACTAACTGATCTGCTTAGAGACCTTCAACCAGGAAGACAAGTCACCATCTGCGGGCCTAGTGGCATAGGAAAGACCGCCCTAGTAGCTGAAGCAATCTGGCGACTCGTTCCTGACAACGACCCACCCGTAAATTTCCCCGATGGTCTGATTTTTCATGATTTCTACCGTCAACCTCAGTCAGCTATTGCTTTGGAGGCCATTGCACGCTCTTTTGGGGAAGACTTAAGGCCGAGCCTTTCCGTTGCTGCTCGCCACGCTTTGGCTGGTCGCCAGGCCTTACTCATTTTGGACGGAACCGAGGCAGCTGATGATCTTAACGCAGTTTTAGATATCGCTGGAAGCTGTGGTGTGCTTATCACTACTCACAATCGCAGTGATGCTCCAGCAGAATGGAGTGACCTGACTTCTTTACCATTGGAAAAAGCTGTTCAACTGCTCCAGGATTGGGGGAAAGAATGGGCAACTGATGAAACTGCTTCCAATCGGATTTGTGAACTTCTAGGTGGTCTACCCCTTGCCGTTTTCCTGGCTGGACGCTACCTTGCCCAACATAGTCAGCTAGCTGGCGAATATTTGGCTTGGCTGGAGGAGACTCCATTGGAAGCTCTGAATATAGGAGAAAGACTGCATAAAAGCTTCCCGCTCCTAATGGAGAGAAGCCTCGAAAGGGTAAGCGAAATGGGCGTCTCGGCTTTGAGTGTGACAGGGATCTTGGCATTGGAGCCCTTTGATTCCAGACTGATCCAAGTTTCATTGAGCATGAAACCCAGAGAGGCTAATCGCTCTTTGGGAGAACTAGTAAATTGCGGCATACTGCAGCGTCCTGCAGCCCAATATCAAGTGACTCACGCGTTAATTCGCACCTATGCCAGAGAACGTCTTTTCCCGAAGCGCAGCTCTTTGTCGCGTTTAGCAGGATATTATTTTACATTCGTGGGAACGCATTGTGGACTAGGACTATCCGGCTATGCTTGCTTGGAATCTCATCGTGCCCATGTTTTGGCGTTGCAGTCAGCTTGCTTTGATGCATCAGAATGGAGGTCCGTTCGTGCTCTTGCGTGGGCCATGAGAGAATATCTCGATTTGCAGGGACATTGGACTGAGCGCGCATCGATACTAGAAAAGGGATTAATTGCCGCTCGCGCTGACAATGACCGCTATTATGAGGGGGCGTTCCTATCAACATTAGGCTTGACCTACAATAAATTAGGAGAATATCGTCAGGCTAAGGATTTTTTGGAACAATCACTTTCCATTGCGCAGGAGATGAGTTACCGCAATAATGAAGGTGGGGCTCTGATAAGCATAGGCACATCCTGCAATTTCCTTGGTGAGCATGAAAGAGCAATCGAGTTATGTGACCAAGCATTATTGATTGCTAGAGAGATTAAAGACAAAGACCTAGAGAGAGCAGCTTTGAGCAATATAGGCATAGCCCATTATTACCTCGGCGAGACTCGTCGTGCCATAGAGTTTTTTGAAAAAGATCTTGCACTTATCCGAGAGCATGGGGATAATTCTAGTAAGTTAAATACTATATGTTGTCTAGGTGTCGCGTATTCTAGGCTTGGCGAAAACCATCATGCTATTGAGTTATATGAAAAGTATCTGACAATTGCCAAAGAAACCGGAAACCGTCAGGGAGAAGGAAACTACTTGTGCAATATGGGCAGCGCTTATCACGCGTTGGGAGATAGCTCTAAAGCTATCACGTTACACGAATGCGCATTAGAAATTTTTCGAGAGATTGGAGATCGACTTGGAGAAGGTAATGCATTGTTCAACATGAGCTTGACGCTGAATAAGATTGGTGAACGGGAAAAGGCAATTGATAGAGCCCAGTCTGCGCTAAATATTTTCGAAAAGATTGAAAGTCCGCAAGCTGAGAAGGTGAGGAGAAAGTTAGCAGAATGGGGGGGAAAAGAAGAATGAACCCGACAAAAAAACTCTTTACTGCAGGTTACGCCCTGCTCATCGGCGTTGGTGGTGCGGATATACCAAAAACAGTAGATGATGCAAAAGCCTTGGCTGATATTCTAAGAGATCAGGACCGATGCGCCTATCCTCCGGAACAAGTGCAGCTTCTCACCAGCCAGGATGCTGACCGAAAAGGCATCTTGGAAGCTCTTGATAAAATCGCTCAATCGAGCGACAAAGATTCGACAGTAATCATCTATTTTTCTGGACATGGTGGTCAAGTCAAGTCTTCCATTGGTGATGCTTATTTCCTGATTCCGCATGGCTATGATATATACAGATTGAAAAAAACCGCCATTAATGGCGCTGAGTTCGCTGCAAAGCTTCATGCGCTGAAGGCAAAGAAGCTGCTACTGCTGTTAGACTGCTGCCACGCAGGAGGCATTGGTGAAGCTAAAGGACTTGAGATTGCCAAAGCACCTCTCCCACCAGAAGCACTTGAGATGCTGGGAAGTGGGAGTGGTCGTGTTATAATTGCCTCATCGCAAGCAGACGAGCTTTCCTATGCGGGAGAACCATACAGCGCTTTCACTCTGGCGCTAATAGAGTCACTTTGCGGGATAGGTGTGGCTAAGAAAGACGGCTTTGTCCGAGTAGCTGATTTGGCGATGCACGCTAGGGAGGCTGTGCCAGGCAGAACCGACAACAAGCAACATCCTATACTCAACTTTGAACAAGCAGATAACTTTGTCATTGCTTACTATTCAGGAGGAGACTCATCGCCAAAAGCTCTGCCTTTCCAGGAGTCGCCAGAGATCGAGCCAGAGCCTGGTGCGTGGCAAAACGCATTCGATCAAAGAGGACAGAATGCTAGTACGCAGACAAATATCGCAGGAGATGTAAACGGCCCAATTCTATCTGGTGTATTCAGAGGTTCGGTGAACATCGGGGAAGGAGGGAGAAAACGTAAACAATGACCGAGAAACTTCATGACCTAGATTTAGGAAGACCAAAAGCTGAAAATCTAAAAAAATTAACACAATTGAGAATGATCCTTTGCTTATCCACTTCCTTTTGTCATCACATATGGCGTAGAGTTTCTTTGCTTATCGGTTCCAGTCATCCTTGGCATATTGATAACATGATGTCCTATTTCTCCCACCACACCTTCACCCGTAGCGACGAGGCCGGCAGCACCAGCGCCCCATTCTCCTCTCGCATGACGCCCTGAAGGTACTCTCGCAATATCGCCTTCTGCTCCTGCGTCTCCACCTGGGCCTGGGGAGCGAGAGTGTGCATGGCCTCTTCTAGTGTCGAGTACCGCTGATTGTGCACCAGCCGGAAGGTCCT
>DATKWL010000046.1:0-13490 GCA_035529555.1 Dehalococcoidia bacterium
GGGGGGGCAAGGGGGTTGAAGGTAAGAGATGTTAGACCTGGCTATAATCATAGTCTACTTTATCGGCATGATAGCCATAGGGGTATATGCCTACCGCAGGAAGAAATCGTCAACCCAAAACGGCTTCTTTGTGGCTGGTCGCAGCGCTTCAACTTTTTTCATAATAGGCTCGTTCTGCGCCACCATTATCGGCGCTTCTACCACACTCGGCATGGCCGGGTTGGGATATGTCAGGGGGCTTAGCGGTGCCTGGTGGCTTCTGGCGGGGAGCCTCGGCCTGCTTATCCTGGGCTTTTTTTTTGCACGCAAGGTACGTAGCTTCGGGCTCTATACGCTACCCGAGCTGATAGAGAAGCAATACGATAGCAGGGCAGGTTTCGTAGCCTCAATCCTCATTGTGGTCTCCTGGCTGGCAATAATAGCAGCACAGATAATAGCCGCAGGCAAAATCCTCTCCGTCATGATTCCTGGCATGGATATTTCCATACTCATGGTCATCTCAGCCGCCGTGTTTACCATATATACCGTACTCGGAGGTCAGTATTCCGTAATCCGCACCGACTTCCTGCAGTTTGGCATAATCTTCGTAGGAGTTGTGGTATGTCTGGGGCTGGTCCTCGACCGCGTTGGCGGCACCGGCGGACTGCACGCCTCGCTACCCTCAGACTTCTTCTCCTTCCCCACCAGCATAAAATTCGAGTATCTCGACCTGGTATCACTTCTGATTCTGGTGGGGGCTACTTATGTAGTAGGCCCCGACATGTATTCCCGTCTGTTCTGTGCCCGAGATGAAAAGGTGGCGAAGAAATCGGCGCTTTCAGCAGCGCTTATCACCATACCCGTCGCCTTCATCATCGTCGTTATCGGCATGGGAGCAAAGGTCCTATTCCCAGAGATTGGCTCTGAACTAGCCATGCCCACAGTAATCAAAGAAATCCTGCCTATAGGGGCAACAGGGCTGGTGGTGGCAGCGCTTCTCGCCGCCGTGATGTCCTCGGCAGATACCTGCCTGCTCACCACGAGCACTATTTTCACCGTGGATGTCTATAAACGCGCCTTCCCCAAAATGAGCGAGAGAAAAGTTCTCCTTGTTTCCAGGATAGGAGTGATTGTTCTAGGAGCCATCGCCCTGGTTCTGGCTCTCGAATTGAAGGGAATCATCAACTCGCTGCTTCTGGCATACACCGTTTTTACCAGCGGCGTAGTGCTTCCGGTAATCGCAGGGTTTTATAAAGACAAACTCAAGGTTAATGCTATAGGCGCCGTGGTAGCCATAATCGGGGGAGGCGGTACAGCCCTGGCGATAAAGCAGTTGAAGATAACTCACATCACTCTATTCGGGACGAGCATAGGACACATGGAACTGCTCGGGTTTGTGGTTTGCCTTGTGCTGCTATTTGGTGTAAGCTGGATAACGAGAGCATTCAGCCGTCAGCGGTCAGCAATCAGCCAGGAGTAAACTGAAAACTGATAGCCGAGTACTGAAAGCTTACCTGGAGAGGATGAGACATGGAGATAACCTGGCTGGGACATTCCTGCTTTAGAATTAAAGGGAAGGAAGCTACCATCGTTACCGACCCTTACGATAAAACCCTCGGCTACCCGATGAGAAAACCCACAGCGAACATAGTCACCATCAGTCACAACCATCCCCAGCACTGCTTTCTGGAAGGCGTTGCGGGCAATCCCAGAGTGGTCAGCCGTCCGGGAGAGTACGACATCTCCAATATCTCCATCTACGGGATACCGACATTCCACGACAATGAAAAAGGGCAGAATAGAGGCAAGAACACAGTCTTCTTTATGGAAATCGACGGGGTTAAGGTGTGCCATCTGGGAGACCTCGGGCATGTTCCCACATCGGAGCAAATCGAGCAGATCAGCGACGTCGAGATTTTGATGGTACCGATTGGAGGAGGTTCCACCCTGGATGCAGCGGCTGCAGCGGAGGCCATAGGCCTGCTCGAGCCCAAGCTGGTCCTGCCCATGCATTACAAGACCGATGTGGTGAAGATGGAGCTCGAACCTCTGGAAAAATTCATCAAGGTCATGGGGTTGACAGAGGTCATCCCCCAGCCCAAGCTTAACATAACCAAGACGACACTGCCTATGGAGACCCGGGTTCTGGTGCTCGATTACCAAGGTTAAGAGCGGTCAGCCTTCAGTTGTCAGTAGGGGCGGGTTTAAAACCCGCCCTGCTTTTATGTCTTTGCGAGTCCATCCTTCCTGAAGGAAGGAGGCGAAGCAATCTCATTACAGCTATCAGCGGTCAGCTTTCAGTTTTCAGTTGCCCCCCACCCCGCCAGATTGCTTCGTCGCTATGCTCCTCGCAACGACATAGAATAATAAGACAAAAGAAGAAGCCGTCCTTCACATGTGAAGGACGGCTTCTAAAACTACCTGTGTTAGTGTTTTAGGCCTTCTGCTTCCGCATCAGGACAAACCCAACACCCAGAATAGCAATGGCTGCGAGGACTATGGCGACGATGCCCATCACACTGGAGGCATCTTTACCGGCAGGGCCGGTTGCGCCAGTGGCACCGGTTGCGCCGGTGGCACCAGTATCGCCTTTCAGTGTATCAACATTGTCGTCAATTACCTCTTGAATGAGCGCCTTCAACTCAGCCTCAGTCATGCCGCCTGGCGTCAAGGGTGGTTCCCCTTTACTCAGGTTCACCGCCACATTGCCGCCTATGGTCCAGGTTCCGGTCTGAGAAGCGGAATCCGCGCCTATCTTGAAGGTAACGGTCTTGCCCTCATAGCTCTTGCCATCGGGTTGAGCTATTGTCACTGCATAACTTGAAGCAGTAGTGGTAGCAGTATACGCATCTCCATCTATAGTAGCCGTGATTACGGTGCCATCAGCCACATTAGCTCCATCCACCTGTGCGGTGCCATGGAAGCGGCAAGGTGGCTGAAGTCCACCCTGTGCCACGGCTATGGCTGGTAAGAGGACAAGCGCTACCACTGCCAGCAGAGCCAACAGTCTTAATTTGGTCATACTTTTTTCCTCCTTATTTAGTAGCTTCCTGAGGGGTCTTTTGTTATGACCCCTCAGGAAATTTCGCTATCCTCTGTTATCTCCAGCCTATTAGGTTCCAGCCTGCGCCTAGAACGTAGCTGTATCCGCCATAAATCAGGGTTACAGCCTCGGAGACGTTCATCCAGTAGCCCTTACCAGCCGTCAGAGT
Organism: Dehalococcoidia bacterium; assembly: GCA_035529555.1. Classification (GTDB taxonomy): domain Bacteria; phylum Chloroflexota; class Dehalococcoidia; order SZUA-161; family SZUA-161; genus VGNW01. Next base: position 3,192 of record DATKWL010000046.1, read on the forward strand.
TGTCAGGTTGCTGCCTGCGGCGTCAGCCGGGTCATACATGTACCAGGTGCCATCCGTATAGCCCCAAACCCTGACTACTTTGCCGCTGATGCCAGCTAGTATGGTCTGGACTGTGGCAGCGGCCGGCTTGATTACAAAGAACGCGCTTGCCGTATTGCCAGAGACAAAGTTGCCATCAGATGCCTGCACTGCCGTTGAGCCCGGAGCAAGTCCCGGAACAGTGAAGGTATAGCTGAAGGCACCCATGACGTCAGACAGTGGCTGCTGCAGGAACTGATAGCCACCTATCTTTACCGAGATCGCTGTATAGGAATAGAATCCGCTGCCCGTTACAGTTACCGAGGTGCCCACGGGTCCCTCAGCTGGATTCACAGCAATTATGGATCCAGGGACGGTGAATGCAGCGCCTGCGGCGCTGTTGCCCTTGATATCGACGGCGGCAATACCATGTTCGGCAGCCTTAGCGTCTGCGGGAACATTCATAGCAGCCGCGATATTTCCATTGGAATCCGGTACCGTGGTGATCGCAGTAGAGGATGTACCACCAAGGGTATTGGTATAGTCGAACGTTAGGGTTACTGTGGCACCAGGCAACCACCCTGCACCGGTGATAGTCATGGATGAATTCCTGGGCCCAGTTACCGGACTAACCGAGACGGTGGGTCGGGACACAGTGTAGGTCCCATAAGCTATCAAACCACCGCTGTCGGTAGCCTTTACCGTATTCGCGCCCAACGGGGCATCCGTAGAGTTGGTCGGGACAGGCAGGGTCGTCGGGAACAGTGTGCCTGCACTGTCTATACTTATTGCATACGGGTTCCAGGTGTTTCCGGCAAACGCCAGAGCGCCAGCCGCAATCGTGCCGCCCGGCGTCATATTAGAGCCGGTTATCAGCACAACGGTTCCTCTGGGCCCGCTGTTCGGGGTCAGAGACAGAGCGCGAGCCACCACCGTGAAGGTAGTAGATGCGGTGAATGTACCGCTCGTGCCCACTATCGTCTTAACGCCCGCTGTTGCCGCAACAGGTATCGTATAAACGGTCGATAATCCGCCGGTACTGGTGGACGTGAAGACAACCGCCGAGCCACCGGCGAAGGTTACAGTAACAGAGGACGACGCAGGCCAGCCGCTGCCGCCCAGACTTACTATAGCACCGGGCAGCCCGCTGGTGGGGCTCACAGCCAATGTCGGGGTCACTGTGAAGGTATCGGTGACATCGGCAGTATTGCCAGCGCCATCACTGGCCGATACTGTCTTGGCACCCGAAGAAAGCGAGGGTACCGTGCCGGTAGCAGTGAAGCTACCGTTGCTATCAACGGGAACACCAGCAGCCAGAACTGAGCTATCGATGGTCACATCAGCGGTAACACCAGCCCCGCTGAATCCTGTGCCAGCCACAGTAACGCTAGTGCCCACCGGTCCCTGTTTGGCGGACGGTGAGGTTATGGCAATCTTTTGCAACACAGTGTAGGTTGCAGTAGCTGTGTTCACACCGTCGGTGACCGAAATCGTATGAGCCCCTGCTGTAGCGGTGGGTATGCTTATGGAAAATGAAGCACTTCCAGCCGCCAAGGTGGTCACCGTCGATGGTGCTGTGGTTACCACCGCACCATCAAATTTAGCTAGGACCGCTGTTAAGCCTGCAAAGCCACTAGCGTTTACAGTAACCGGGGACCCAACAGTCCCGGTATTTGATGGAGTTAGTGTTATGGCCGCCAATGCGCTAGCTGGCGCTGCGACAATCGCCACCAGGCTGCACACCATTGCCAGCACTACCAGCAGCTTTATCATATTTGGGAATTTTATCATTATCTAGTATCTCCTTTCTTGGGCTATCAATTTCCTTGCCCCTGTTAACCGGTTCCTAAGAAATCTCTTTCTCGTTATCTTCACATACAACCCACCTCCTTGTATGACATATTTGTTTATACTTTAATACACACTGGCAACCAGTTCTTTTCCTTAATATAAAAAAGGGACTTAACTTTTAATACACAAAATAACAGCATACTTGTCTGGCAGCAGACAAGTAGCCTCATTGTAAACACCTTTAATCCCACTTGTCAAGCCCTTTTCCAGCTTTCCCAAGGCTCTCCCCTCAGCAAAGCCTTTACAACCTCCCCACTTTATGGACTAACGGACTACCAAAAACATAAACTTAAAACGTCCTACAAGTCCTTTTTTTATCCTGCCTGTGCACGGACTGTAAAGCTTTTACCATTTTTTATCGCGCTTGTCAAGGGTTTTTGCCACGATTTCTTTAAGAATCTTCCCCAGTCCCTAAAATCTCGGGGCTTAAGAAACGGACTTTAACATAATATTGCACTGGCTTAAACAGGGACAGTTAGTTTATTTCAGGTTTCCAGAATATCTAGACGCCCCAGTCCCCCAAAAAGTTCCACCCCCGCTATAAATGAGGAATGCACTTTTACCACAGAGGTCGCTGATAACGCTGAGCAAATATTAAATATATATTACAAATTGCTCCGCGCCCTCCGCGTGCTCCGAGTTAAAAATTAACGGGTCAGCCCTGGCCACATGACCAATTGCTCCTATTTTCACAATATGGTATAATCTTCCACGGTCTGGAGGGCCAATGCAGTCAACTCCCAACACTCACACTCCCGAGCCCGAACTCGCCATTGACTCAAACTGGTGCTACCCCGATACATTAACCACACAGAAAATCAAACAGAATTTACTACCGTCAACCCATGTCTGCATGTCTCTCCATCTATAAGAAATAGGTAAATCTATTCAAGGAGGCCACAAGAAATGGCTGCAGAGATAATCTCAGGAACAGCAGTAGCGGAGCAGATACGCGCCGAGCTCAAGCTGAGAGTAACAGAGCTCAAAGCGAAGGGGATACAACCTGGAGTGGTCTTCGTGCGCGTGGGCGAGGACCCTGCCTCCGTGTCCTACGTTGCGGGCAAGGGCAAGGCCGCCGACGAGCTGGGCATCATCTCGGAGACAATAGTTCTCCCCGAGAATACCCCGGAGCAACAGCTTCTCGACCTTGTCCACAAATTGAACAAAGACCCCAAGTTCCACGGTATCCTGGTTCAGCTTCCCCTCCCCAAATATATTGACCCCGATAAGGTGCTCAACGCCATAGACCCCGAGAAGGATGTCGATGGTTTCCACCCCATCAATGTGGGCAAGCTGCTTATCGGCAACCCCTATTTCATGCCCTGCACGCCGCACGGCGTCCAGGAGTTGCTGGTTCGCAGCGGCAATAACCCCGATGGAAAGCATGTGGTTATCTGCGGACGCAGCAACATTGTAGGCAAGCCCGTGATGGCCATACTGATGCAGAAACAGAAGGGCGCCAACGCAACAGTGACCATGGTACACACCGGCACGAAGGATATGCCCAAATACACCAGACAGGCCGATATCATTATCGCTGCTATGGGTAAACCCCAGGTGATAACAGCGGACATGGTCAAAGACGGTGTTGTGGTCATCGATGTTGGTGTCAACAGAATCCCCGACGCCACCAAGAAGAGCGGCTTCAGACTGGTGGGCGACACAGATTTCGAGGCCATCAAAGAAAAGGCAAAGGCCATCACCCCCGTCCCCGGCGGTGTAGGCCCCATGACCATCACCATGCTTATGGTAAACACAGTCAGGGCTGCCGAGCAGCAGCACGCCAAAAAGCAATAATAAAGAATAAATAGAAAGGTCAGGAGGTTCACAATTATATGGCTTACGATGCTGTAAAACTGAAGGACTGGCAGATCTCAGAAGACGCAGAGAAGAATATGCCCTCCCCTGAGGAGTGGATAAGCAAGCTGGGACTGCAAAAAAACGAGCTAATCCCCTTCGGGCGGACTCCAAAACTCGACTTTCTCAAGATTATGGAGCGCCTAAAGGACAAGAAGGATGGCAAGTACATTGAGGTTACCGCCATAACCCCCACACCATTAGGCGAAGGCAAAAGCACCACCTCGTGCGGCCTTATGGAGGGTCTGGGTAAACGAGGCAAGAATGTTGGCGGATGTCTCCGCCAGCCATCCGGCGGCCCCACTATGAACATCAAGGGGACTGCTGCCGGCGGCGGCAATGCCCTTCTCATCCCCATGACCGAGTTCTCCATGGGGCTTACCGGCGACATCAACGACATCATCAACGCCCATAACCTGGCGATGGTGGCTCTCACGTCCAGGATGCAGCACGAGCGCAACTACAATGACGAGCAGCTTGCCAGGCTCACCAAGATGCGCCGCTTCGACATAGACCCCACCAGGGTTGAGATGGGCTGGATTATGGACTTCTGCGCGCAGAGCCTGCGCAACATTATTATAGGATTAGGCGGCCGCATGGACGGTTTCGTGATGCAGTCCAAGTTCGGCATCGCTGTCAGTTCTGAGCTAATGGCTATGTTATCCATAGTCAGAGATCTGGCTGACCTGCGGCAGAGAATGGATAAAATCACGCTTGCCTTCGATAAGTCAGGCAAGCCAGTCACCACCGGCGACCTTGAGGTAGGCGGCGCTATGACTGCCTGGATGCGCAATACTATCAACCCCACGCTATGCTGCACGGTGGAGTATCAGCCCTGTATGGTGCATGCTGGTCCGTTTGCCAACATTGCAGTAGGGCAGTCCTCTATCATAGCAGACCGCATCGGCCTGAAGATGTTCGACTACCATATAACTGAAAGCGGATTCGCCGCAGACATCGGCTTCGAGAAGTTCTGGAACGTTAAATGCCGCTTCAGCGGGTTGAAACCACATGTTTCGGTGCTTACCACCACAATTCGGGCGCTCAAGATGCACGGCGGCGGGCCCAAGGTGGTGGCCGGCATTCCGTTGCCCGATTCCTACACCAAAGAGGACCTGAAGTTGCTGGAAAAGGGCCTGCCCAATATGATCCAGCACATCAATACCATCAAGAAGTCGGGCATGAACCCTGTAGTGTGCATCAACGCCTTCCATACCGATACCAAAGCCGAGATCGCCATGGTGCGCAAGGCGGCTGAGGCGGCCGGTGCCCGCTGTGCGCTATCTACCCATTGGGCTGACGGCGGCGACGGTGCGCTGGAACTGGCAGATGTGGTCATGGAGGCCTGCAACGATAAGACAGACTTCAAGTTCCTCTACCCCAACGAAATGAAACTGAGGCAGCGGGTTGAGACCATAGCTAAGGAAGTCTATGGCGCAGATGGCGTCAACTGGACCCCTGAGGCCGAGGAGAAGGCCAAGGCGTTTGAGAAAGACCCGAAGTACGATGAGTTCGCCACAATGATGGTGAAGACTCACCTGAGCCTGACCCATGACCCGACTTTGAAGGGTGTTCCCAAGGGCTGGAGGCTCCCCATCCGCGACGTCCTAATTTACTCTGGCTCCAAGTTCCTCTGTCCGATGGCGGGAACCATCAGCCTGATGCCGGGAACTGCTTCCGACCCCGCCTTCAGAAGGGTGGATGTAGATGTAAAGACTGGCAAAGTATCGGGGTTGTTCTAAACCAGACAAAGCTACGACATGAATGTAGGGGCGACCCGATGGGTCGCCCCTAATTGTTTCTACAAGTCTCGATTGTTGACCCGAATCTGAATCTGCCTTATAATAAACCCGCAATTTGATTCAGCTTCGAATATGGTTGGAGTCCTGCAACGATGAAGGCCTCCAACCAACCCGTGTTTAAAGGGGTGAAATGAGTAAAATAAAGTTAACCATTGACGACAAAGAGGTCGAGGTTGAAAAGGGCAAAACGGTGCTCCAGGCTGCGCAGGGCGCAGGAATATACATCCCCGCCCTCTGCGCCCATCCAGATTTGCCCCCGGCGCCGGGGCTGAAGCCTTCCGGCACCATATACCTGGGAGGCAAACCTTTCCAGACCTCAAGCCCCGATAAAGAGTTCCCGGGCTGCCGTCTTTGTATCGTAGAGATTGAGGGGATGAAAGACGCTCCCACCTCATGTAATCATCCTGCCACAGAAGGGATGGTGGTTCACACCAACACGACCAAGGTTCAGGAGCTGCGCCGGGAAACCCTGAAAAAATTTCTGCTCAAGCATCCCCATGCCTGCCTCACCTGCAAACAGAGAGAGGGCTGCAGCCCATTCGAATCCTGTCCCAATAGTATCCCTATTCAGGAACGCTGCTGCGCCAAGCTGGGCTACTGCGAGGTTCAGGCGGTTGCCGAATTCATCGGCATCAAAGAGGCGATTCCCCGCTACGTCTTCAAGGATTTGCCCATAAAGAAAGACGAGCCGCTGTTCACCCAGGACTACAATTTGTGCATAGGCTGTACCCGATGTGTCAGAGTGTGCAAGGATTTGCGCGGCATCGGCGCCCTTGGCTTTATATATAAGGATGACGAAATAATCGCCGGGCCTATTGCCAAAACGCTCGGGGAGTCGGGCTGCAAATTCTGTGGCGCCTGCGTTGAGGTCTGCCCCACCGGTGCCCTGCTCGATAAAGATATAAAGAGGGCGGAACGCGAGGCTGCCCTTGTTCCCTGCACCAGCGCCTGTCCCGCAGGCATCGATGTGCCCCGCTATGTACGCCTCACAGCCGAGGGCAAATTCGATGAAGCCCTGGCTGTAATTCGAGAGAAGGTGCCCTTCCCGCGTGTGCTCGGTAGAGTCTGTTTCCACCCCTGCGAGGAGGTTTGCCGACGAGGGAAACTCAACCAGCCCATCGCTATATGCTCTATCAAGCGCTTTGTCGCAGAACAGGATACAGGTCAATGGCAAACAAAATCAAAGAAAGCCGCTCCTACAGGCAAGAAAGCAGCCATCATCGGCTCCGGCCCCGGCGGCCTTACTGCTGCGTATTATCTGGCGAAGCTGGGACATGCCGTAACCGTGTTTGAGGCTTTACCCGAGGCAGGTGGCATGATGAGGGTCGGCATTCCGAGATACCGTTTGCCAAAAGATGTTCTTGATAACGAAATCGAAGGTATAAAGAGCGCCGGCGTCGAGATTAGAGCCAATAGCAGGGTCGATTCTCTCGAAGTCCTTCGCTCACAGGGATATGATGCCTTCTTACTGGCTCTGGGAGCACATCAGGGCATCAAAATGGGTATCGAGGGGGAGGATAGCCCGGGTGTAATAGAATGTATTTCCTTACTCAGAGATATAAGTCAGGGCAAGAAACTTGAACCGGGCACGAAAGTGGCAGTCATAGGTGGCGGCAACGCTGCCGTCGATGCAGCACGCACCGCACGTCGACTGAGAGTCAAAGAGGTCATTATCTTCTATCGGCGCTCCCGGGACGAGATGCCCGCTAATCCGGATGAGGTAGAGGCTGCGCTTGAGGAAGGCGTTAAGATTCTCTTCCTCACTGCCCCTACAAAGATCTCCCGAAACGGCAGCAGGCTGATAATGGATTGCCAGCGCATGGAGCTGGGGGAGCCCGATGCCAGCGGCAGAAAACGCCCTGTGCCCATCAAGGGCAGCGAATTCAGTACAGCCTGCGATACGATTATTGCTGCCATCGGCCAGATGCCAGTCATCCCTGAAGGATTCGGGTTGGAGCCTCTGGGCAATGGCACGCTGAAAGTTGATTCGGAGACCCTGGCCACCAGTATTAAAGGCGTTTTCGCCGGCGGCGATGTCGTAACTGGGCCGGCCTCGGTCATCAAAGCAATTGCCGCGGGGAGAAAGGCAGCGACATCAATAGATAAATACCTTGGAGGCAACGGGGATATCAGCGAGGTTCTGGCCGAGCCTGCCAAGGCCAACCCATCGTTCGGCCGAGAGGAGGGCTTTGGGGACAAGCCCCGGGTCAGGGTGCCGCGCATCGCTTTAGACCAGCGTTTAAACAATTTCTCCGAAGTCGAACTCAGCTTTGCCAAACCCAGGGCGTGCGAAGAGGCAGGGCGCTGTCTGAGATGCGATATAAGGCTGGAGATATCTGAGGTAATGCTCCCGCCCAGCGACTGGCTGGAGTTCAATTCTGTTACTGTGGAAGCCGCCCCCGAGAAAGATGGGGTGTACCGGCTGTTTGATGAGCGTAAAGAGGTTATATATATAGGAAGCAATGCCAGCATACGCCAGGGGTTACAGGAGATACTTGACTCAGGAGACGAGTGGGTACCGAAAGCCAGGCACTTGCATTATGAGGAAACTTTGATGTATACTATGCGGGAAAGCGAGCTGATTCAACAGTTCCTTCAAGAACACGGGAGGCTTCCGGAGGGTAACGAAAGCCTCTTTTAAAATTTAAAAATATCTGGTACAATAGTATTGCTTCCTGGTGGTTAGAGCGGGGTGGCACCACCCGTTCCCATCCCGAACACGGAAGTGAAACGCCCCAGCGCAGACGATACTGAGGGGGCAACTCCTTGTGGAAAATATGCCACTGCTGGGAAGCATAAAAGAGCCCAAATTTCGTAGGTATAGTAAATTTGGGCTCTTTCCTTTAGGGCCTATTTGTGGTAGAATAAGACTCGAAAGACAGTACAGAAGCCTTGGGGCGGATGGTACACTAGTACTAAATGGGGATATAGTCCTGACAATCTTTACCAGGTAGGGGTGATGGCGAACAGATTCGATAAGTTCACAGAGAGAGCTCGTAAGGTTCTGGCTTTAGCCCAGGAGGAAGCCCGACGGTTCAACCACAACTACATCGGGACTGAACATATATTGCTCGGGCTGGTAAGGGAAGAGGATGGCATGGCAGCCAAAGTCCTCTCCAATCTGGGCGTTGGCTTGAACAAGGTTCGCGCTGCCGTTGAGTTCATTATCGGCCGCGGCGAGGGCACCTCTCAATCCGAAGTCGGTTTGACTCCCAGAGCCAAGAAGGTAATAGAGCTGGCGGTGGACGAGGCCCGTTTGCTCGGGCACCAGTATATCGGGACTGAGCATATCCTTCTCGGCCTTCTGCGCGAGGGCGAGGGTGTAGCTGCCGGCGTTCTGGAAAGCCTCGGCGTCAGCGTAGAACGCGTGCATACTGAACTCAATCGTATCCTCAGCCAGAACATACCCCATCCTTCAGCCAGTGGCGGGGGGCGGCCTACTACCAAAACCCCAACCGTCGACCAACTTGGCATAGACCTGACCTCCGCTGCCCGGGCGGGCAAGCTCGACCCTGTTATCGGTCGCGCCCGGGAGATTGAGCGTGTAATTCAGGTGCTCAGCCGACGCACCAAAAACAACCCCGTTCTCATCGGAGAGCCGGGGGTAGGCAAAACAGCCATAGCCGAAGCCATAGCTCACCGCATCGTTTCCGGCGATATCCCGGAGACCTTGCAGGGCAAGAGATTGCTTACCCTTGATATAGGTTCACTTGTAGCTGGAACCAAGTACAGAGGTGAATTTGAGGAGCGGCTGAAGAAGGTTATCGAGGAGATAAAGACCGCAGGGAACTGCGTCTTATTCATAGATGAAATCCATACACTTGTGGGCGCTGGCGCTGCCGAGGGCGCTGTAGATGCTGCCAGCATTCTCAAACCATCCCTGTCTCGCGGCGAGCTACAATGTATCGGCGCTACTACCCTGGACGACTACCGCAAGCATGTGGAGCGGGATGCCGCCCTGGAACGCCGTTTCCAGCCCATAATAGTTGATGAGCCTACGATTGAGCAGACCATAGATATATTGAGAGGAATCAAGAGCCGCTACGAGGAATATCACCACCTGAGCATAAGCGACGAAGCCCTGAAGATAGCAGCCGCGCTGGCAGCCAGATATATTCCCGACCGCTTCCTGCCCGACAAGGCGATAGACCTTATTGATGAAGCCTCATCAAGGCTGCGCATCAAGCAGTCCAGCACACCTCTGGGCCTCAACGAATCGATGAAGGCTCTGGAAAGCGTGCGTAAGGATAAGGAGCAGGCCATAGCCTCCCAGCAATACGAGTATGCCGCTGAACTGCGCGAACGAGAGCTCAAGTTAAGCGAGAAGGTAGAGAAGGTGCGCAGTGACTGGCAGATACAAAAGGAAGCCGACACAGAGAAGAAAGTAGTAACCGAGGAACATATCGCCGAAGTTGTCAGCATGTGGACCGGCATCCCGGTGACTCGCCTGGCAGCGGATGAGTCAGCCCGGCTATTGCAGATGGAAGAGGCGCTGCATAAACGCATCGTCGGTCAGGATGAGGCCATTGTGGCCATATCCAAATCTGTGAGAAGGGCACGGGCTGGACTCAAAGACCCCAGACGTCCTATTGGCAGCTTCATCTTTCTCGGGCCTACCGGCGTGGGCAAGACAGAGCTGGTGCGGGCGCTGTCCGAGTTCATGTTCGGCAGCGAGGAATCCCTGATCAGGCTGGATATGTCGGAGTTCATGGAGAAGCATACCGTGGCTCGGCTCGTGGGAGCTCCTCCAGGGTATGTTGGCTACGATGAA